>CAYQXC010000024.1:0-8085 GCA_964421545.1 uncultured archaeon
GCCCTGCTCAGGCTGTTGACCTCCATTGGCGTCATCTCGAACTCGGAGGTCAGGCTCTTCCTGCTCTCGTAGCTAACAGAGATGACAGCATCGAACATGTATACAGTTGGAGCCCATATCTTCCACCCAGAGGTCTCAGCCACGACCCTTATGCTGTTGCTGCTCTGAAGAATGGAGCCGTCAAAGCTTATTCCCTTGTCCCCGATGCTGGGAGCCCCCCTGTAAATCTCTTGATCATTAACATAAACCATCAAATTACCATAATAATTGGAGCTCTGGGTATCCAGGTTTATTGTCCCCTCAGTGACATCGCCCACATTCTCAATGTCGAAGTCGCTCCTCTGCTCTGAGTAGGAGAACAAGCCGTTGGTAACCTCTCCCCCAAACTCCGAGACAGTCTCCTCGCCAACAGAATAGGATATTGTGAAGTCCTCCCCAAGAGTTATGGTCCGGCTTGACTGCGATATCTCGCTTCCATCAGCATAAAAGCCGAAGCCACCAGAGAAAACCAGCATAAGAACCATTAAGCCTAGGATAGCAGCTATGAGCACTGGGATGAAGTCAGGCATAATTGTATTTAATATAATAAGAATAAAAATATTCCTTATGCGCTCGTCATTTGATTTGAAGCACAATATAGTGAAAATAACGCCTCAGACCAAGAGCGACCTCTTCATATTGAAGGATGTCATAACGCCTGAGAGCTTTGTCACTGCCAAGTCTCCCCGAAGCGTCAAGATAAAGAGGGGGGACAAGATGGTTAGGGCCAAGACTGGAAGAAAGGAGGTTGTGATGAAGGTCCAGGTTGAAAAAATCGAATTAAAGGAGAAACTGAGGCTGACAGGCAAGATAACAGAGGCTCCTGACTCTGTGGACAAGGGATACCACACAATAGAGATTGAGCCCAACAAGTTCCTCAAGATAGAGAAGGAGTGGAAGTCCTGGGAATTGGACAGGATAAGGTCTGCCCAGATAAAGTCAGAGCCGGTCCTAGTGTGCATTCTGGATGATGAGGAGGCTGACTTCTATTTCCTCAAGGAAAGGTACAAGCACCTGCTTCACATACAGGCTAACGTTCCTGGCAAGAACTTTGACACCAAGAAGGCCGACCAAAAAAGGAAGGAATACTACAAGAAGATACTGGAGAAGATAAAGAAAGAGGGAAAAAGGGTAAAGAAGATAATTGTTGCAGGGCCTGGCTTTACCAAGGAGGATATCCAGACACTGATTAAGGAAAGGGAGAAGGAATTATTGGAAAAACTAATGGTCAAGCGTGTGTATCAGACTGGAAACCTAGGCCTGCAGGAGCTCTTGAAGGAAGGTCTTCTGGAAAAACTGGGTAAGATGAGCAGGATAGAGGAGGAGACAAAGGCTGTTGAAAGATTATTGGAACAAATGGGAAATGAGGGAAAGGCTGTTCTCGGAGACAAAATAAAAGAAAGTATAGAGTCTCTGGAGATTCTGCTTGTCTCTGACAAGAAGATAAGGGATTTTGAAGAGTTGTTGGATATAGCGGACGAGATGAAAACTAAGATAATGGTTGTGTCTTCAGAGCATCCAGCAGGCGAAAGATTATTAGGAATTGGTGGAATAGCTGGTTTGAAATACTAGAAAAGCTTAAATTACTTTTCTTCCTTTATTTTAGATATGAGTGAAGTTGAAAGAACAATGGAACAAAGAGACAAATCTTTAGGGGAGGCATCCTCAATACTGAAATCTCTTACAAAGGATGTTGTTTATTTTGGACCAAAGAATGAAGAAAAATATAGAAGAAGATAATTCTTTGTAAAAAATAAAAATTAGATGTATATGTTTCTTAAGCGAGTGGACCCGTCGGGACTCGGACCCGAAACCTCCACCATGCCAAGGTGGCGATCTACCAGTTGATCTACAGGCCCATAAATAAGACTTATTATTTCAAATGCTTATGAATGCCATTGTAGCCCTGCTTTGTCTTGTCCATCCTAAGGAAAGCAAGCTGTATTATCCTTGCGTTCTCCTTTATCTCAATACCTTTATCATTGAGAACATTCAAAAGCAATTCAGCCCTGCCCTCAAAGCCAGCATCCCAGAAGCCAGTGAACACAGTGGCTCCCATTCTATTAAGAGACGACCTGGGCATGGCAATGGCAATCAAATCCAAAGGCATCTTGAAGACCTCGTTCGTCTTGATTTTGTAAATTCCCTTTTCAAGATGCCACCAGCCGTGCTCGTCGTCAGGTTTCCTCTTGATTGGAAGTATCTCTTCAGATTCCGGCATCCTTCTCTCCTTGTTGCTGAAGTCCAAACAGCCAGAACCAGTTATCTTATAGACCTTTTTTAATGTCACATCAAAGCCATTAGGCGTTAACTGCTTATCAAGACTAACAAACCCAGAAACAAGCTGCTGCTTCTCTATTAATTCCTTTATCTGTTCCCTGTTAAGCACAAGCATTTAATCACAAAAATGGGCCAGGCAGGACTCGAACCTGCGATATTCACCGTGTAAGGGTGACGTCATAGCCGCTAGACCACTGGCCCGTGTGGGCGAGGAGAGATTTGAACTCCCGACCTCCAGTTTTTACAAAACGCAGCCAACAAAAAGGACTGGCGTCCTTTTATAAGACTGGCGCTCTGCCAGACTAAGCTACCCGCCCATTAAGCATTTATTTTGTATACAACAATTTAAAAATATGCTGAGTGTCAGGCAACAAGTCCAGAGCTTCCTTGAGGAAAACGACTATGCCACTTGTGAGTATAAGGGCTGCTTTGACATAGCAGCGCAGAAGAACGTGCTGTTATTGCTGAAGACCTTGATGAATGTCGACTCTTTCCAGCAGGAGCAGGCCAAGAACCTCAAAATAATATCAAACAATCTCGACGCTCACCCAATGCTAATAGGAATCCACACAAGAAGGGAGAAGCTGAAATCTGGAATTGTCTACGAGAGGTATGACCTGCCGACAGTCTCTATTAAGACTTTTGAGGACCTGATTTGCAATTCAATATACCCGAAAATATACAGAGACAGGGGTGGCTTGTATGTGGAAATCGACTCGGATGTTTTGAAAGACTCTAGAAGGAGAAAGGGCCTGACGCAGAGAGAGCTGGCAGAGGCTGTTGGAATAAACAAGAAGGTCATCTACGAGCATGAAAAGAAGCAGTTGAGAATGATGCTGGCAATTGCTGAAAGATTGGAGCAGATTCTAAATAAAAAAATCATAAGGCAGACAGAAATCTACAAGAATTATGACGAGCACGGCTATCCAAAAGACAGGATGGAAAAGTCCATTGGAAAGAACCTAGAGAAACTGGGGTTCAGAACAGATTTTGTGAAGCAGTCCCCCTTTGACGTGTTTGCCAAAGAAAAGGCAATAGTCATTTCTGACATTGAGTTTAACAGGAAAAGGATGATAAGGCACGCGGCAGACCTGAAAGAGTTCATAAAGGTCGTGAAAAAGCCTGCTGTCTTCATAACAAAAGACTCCAAGGAAGAGGAAATACACGGCATCCCAATAATCAAGAAAAAGGAACTGGAAGAGATTGACAAGAGGGAGCTGATAAAGAAGGCCAAGAAAGCCATCTAATTATTGTATTTTTCCTTTAGTTTGTCTATGATGGGCGTATAGCCTTTCTTTCTAAGCATTATGAAAATTATTATCACAAGCGACATTGCTATTAAAAACAAGGACGCCTCAAGGCTGATGGGCGAGGGCATAACAAAATGCCCTGTCTGGAAGGGCTCTATACTGACCAGTGTCAAGAACAATACAATTATGAAAAATGCTACAAGCAGATTCTCCATTTTCATAACAATCATTAGTATAGCAAATCTTATTAAGAGAGATGACAAATATTGTTTTGGTGTTCTGATGGTAGAGTGGATAAAAAACCTTACAATAACCTTTGTGACCACAGTGCTGATAATTGCACTAAGCATAGTGTATTTCGGCATGTTGCTCTGGGTGGTGAAGGTTTCAAGTGAAGCCTTCTTCGGTCCTGGGCTTGATGCAAACTGGGCTGTTTTCGCAGCCGCATTAATGTCAGCGGCCACGGTCTTGGCAGGGGCCTTGGAAAAGAAACCCTCGAAGAAATAGCCCCTTTCCTTTTTTATTTTAATTAATTTTATTAGCAGTAAAGCATTATTCTTATAAGTGAGAGTATGGCTCTGGCAGAAATCCTAACACCTCTGAACATAATAGAGGCTCTAATAGTAATTGTTTCAGCCTATTTTCTCTCGAACATCTTCAAGAGGATTCTGATCAGGCCTTTGGAGAAAAGGGGGGAGAAAAGAAGCGTCATCATACCACTGAAAAGAGCAATATCATTAATAATATATCTGATTGCGTTTGTCTTGATTCTCTATATTTTTGAAATTGACATAACTGCCGTTGTTGCCGGCTTGGGTGTAGGAGCAATAGTCATAGGCTTCGGCCTGCAGGACATAATCTCGAACTGGATATCTGGCATAATAATAACCACGGGGAACATCTACAAGATCGATGATGTCATCAGAATAGGCGACATAACCGGTGTTGTGAAGGACATAAGCCTCAGGTCCACCATACTCACGACATATGACAGGAACGACGTCATAATCCCGAACTCCATGGTTGTGAAGGAGAAGGTCATAAACCTGACCGGAGGGAAGAAAGAGTCTGTTTCTTCGATCAACTTCCTAATAGACTATACCTCCGATACAGAAAAGGCCAAGAAGGTCATAGAAGGCATTCTGAGGAAAAACGAAAACGTGATAGTCAATGAAAAGAAGAGAAGGGAGATAAGGTTCATCGTAAGAAGCAAGGAGTGGACCACTGAGATAGAGATACTCTTCTGGGTAAACGAGCCCAAGAACGAGGAGTTCATCAAGTCAAGAATAACTGAAGCCATCAAAAGGAGCTTTGAAAAGGAAAACATACTGCCCCCCATTCCTAGTTTCTTGAGAAAGAATTATCTAGAGTCTAGAATCAAGCATAGAAAGTCCAAAAAGTGAGTTTTTATTAACTCTCCTCTTTTAACTATTTGTGGTGTTTCAATGGGCATGTTAAAAGATTTTATGGATTTCGTGAAAAAGCAGAACATCGTATCAGTTGCACTAGGTCTAGTAATTGGTTTTGCAGCCAAGACATTGATAGACGCACTGGTTTCTGATTTGATAAGCCCCCTATACACACCGTATCTAGGATTTGGAGCTGAAGCCGCATTAACAATAGGCTTGTCAACATTCAAAATAGGTCATTTCATAGAGGCATTGATTAGTTTTCTAGTGATACTGCTTGTGGCCTTCATAATCGGAAAACAGATGGGAAAAAAGAAGTGATTTAAACTACTTTGCTTTTTCTTATTTTAAGTAAGATTTAAATAATTTGGAGATATACTTACATACACATATTTTTGTGATAAAAACGAGGTGATAAAATGAGTAACGGACAAACACAAATGGGAGGACAGCCAATACTAGTGCTGCCAGAAGGAACCCTGAGAACCCTAGGAAAAGGTGCTCAGTACACTAACATAACAGCTGCAAAAGCTGTGGCAGACGCTGTCAGAACCACACTAGGCCCTAAGGGCATGGACAAGATGCTTGTTGACAATATGGGAGACATTGTTATAACCAACGACGGTGTCACAATTCTAGAGGAAATGCAAATAGAGCATCCGTCCGCAAAGATGCTTGTTGAGGTTGCAAAGACGCAGAACGAGGAAGTCGGGGACGGCACAACAACAGCAGCTGTTTTAGCAGGTGAATTACTGAAAAAGGCGGAAGACCTTTTAGAACAAAACATACATCCAACTGTTATAACAAAGGGCTACAAGCTTGCCAGGGAAAAGGCATTAAAAATTTTAGAGAGTATTTCTGAAAAAATAACGCCCGAAGATGTCAGAGATCTGGAAAAAATAGCAGTGACTGCAATGACAGGCAAGAGCGCTGAAATGGCATCAGAGCACTTGGCAAAGCTGAGCGTTGAGGCTGTGAGAACTGTCTTGGAGAAGGTTGACAGCAAGATAGAGGTTGACAAGGAAAACATAAAGCTTGATAAAAAACAGGGAGGCTCTGCAGAGGACACTGAGCTCATAAAGGGAGTGATAATTGACAAGGAGGTCGTGCATCCAGGAATGCCAAAAAGAGTGAAATACGCAAAAATCGCTCTGGTGGACTCTTCTTTGGAAATAGAAAAGACTGAGACAGACGCTCAGATACATATAACATCACCCGAGCAGTTGCAAACCTTCCTAGAACAGGAGGAAAAGATACTAAAGAACATGGTCGAGAACATTGCCTCGTCTGACTGCAATGTCTTGTTCTGTCAGAAGGGAATAGACGATGTTGCACAGCACTACCTGTCCAAGAAGGGCATCCTGACAGCCAGAAGGGTCAAGAAGTCTGACATGGAAAAGCTTGCAAGGGCAACTAGCGGAAGAATAGTCTCAAACATATCTGATCTTTCTGTTAATGACTTGGGAAGCGCTGGCCTTGTCGAGGAAAGGAAAATCGCAGGAGAGGAAATGATATTTGTCAGGGACTGCAAGAACCCGAAATCAGTGTCAATACTGATAAGGGGCGGGACAGAGCATGTTGTTGACGAGGTTGAAAGGGCAATGGAAGACGCTCTAGGAGCAATTGTGTCTGCTTTGGAAGTAGGAAAGGTGGTTGCGGGCGGAGGTGCTCCTGAAGAGGCAGTTGCAAGGGGCTTGAAAGAGTTTTCCCAAAGCTATTCAGGAAGGGAGCAATTGGCCATACTGGCCTTTGCGGACGCAATGGAAATAATTCCCAGAACTCTAGCAGAAAACGCAGGTTTAGACCCGATAGACATATTAGTTGAACTAAGGTCTGCGCACGAGCAGGGCAAGAAAACCCACGGAGTCAATGTCTACACAGGCAATATTGTTGACATGAAGGTGTTGGGTGTCATAGAGCCTTTGAAAATAAAGACACAAGCAATAAAATCAGCTGCAGAGGCCGCTGAAATGATATTGAGAATCGACGATATCATATCTGCTGGAAAGCTGAGCAAAGGGGCAATGCCAGCAATGCCACAGGGAATGCCAGGAATGGGCGGCTACTAAGCCCCCTCATTTTTTTCTTTTTCTTAAGAAGATTTATATATCGGTTTTATAAAACTATAGTTATGCCAGAAGAAGATTCTGATAGTTATGAAATCATACCTATCACCCCTCTGAAAAAGCTGGAAAAAAGAATGGACAAGCTAGAGGGTACTAGTACTGTTCCTCAACTACAATCTTTGATAAACCAGATAATAGAGCTAATAAGAAGCAACCAGAAAATAGTGAACGACGTCATACAGGCAAACGCAGAACTGAAGAACGAGATAGCAAAGCTGCCTTCAAAGATAGACGAGGTTACAACAGAGCTGAAGAACTTCATCTCTCTTGTGGAGGCTGCCGGGAAGGAGGAGGTCTCTGGACCAGGGCCTGAAATAATGAAGCCTGTGACAAACGAGCTGAAAAAAATGGTCGAGCAGAACCAGAGGATACTTGAAAGCAACCAGGCCATGCTTGACAAGCTGGATGTTCTAGGGAAAAAGGTCAGGAGAGGAACTCCTGTCTCAGAGCTCTTGACATCCTATCCCAGCATCAGAATGAGAAAGGAGGTTAGGTAATATGATGTTCAGAAACGTTGTAAAGATAATCGCGGTTTTGGTGCAGATAATACTGGCCCTAGTTATTTTAGTGGTGTTCACAGCTTTCGCATTGCAACCAACGGAACTTTTAATATTCACGAATGCTCTAATACTGGTAATGATAATGGTACAGTTGTATACTGTAAACACATTAACAGATTTATATGAGGAAATCGATAAAATAAAGGTGGTGAAAAAGAAATGAAAGGCGTTAGCGCGGTAATAGCAATAATTTTGATATTGATGATAGTTGTTGCTCTGGCTGCTTTGGCATACACTTGGTTCACAGGCATATTCACTGACTTGACAGAGACCACAGGTGAAAGCATAACACAGACAACAGGCAAAATGGCATTGCAATTCAGCTTGGAGTCAGCAAGCTGTGATTTCGACCCATGTGTTGCAGGAAGTACTTTGACAGTTGCAATTAGAAACACTGGAAGTGGACAGATTGTTGCAGACT
>CAYQXC010000025.1:0-8046 GCA_964421545.1 uncultured archaeon
AGGTATGTCAGCCACAGGCATTCCCAGATACTTCTCAAAGCTTTTGGGTATTCCAGCAGGGACCTTTCTCAGGGCGTCCATGTCCTCTGCCACCCAAAGAAACCTAACATCAATCCCCCTTTCCTTCAAGGACCTCACAACAGCGTCATGCCTTATAACATCGGACGCATTGCCAATATGGGGAACACCAGAAATGGAGGTAGAGCTCTTTATGGTTATTGTCTTGGGCAGGACAATTTTCTTGTCAATATGATTGTATTTTTTCCTGTTCAAAATCAGGTTTGCTATCTCATCCGACCAAAATATTTCTTCCATGAAAATCTCCAATAATTAAATTATTTATACTACAATACATAAAAAGAAGGTATGATAGACCCGTACACATTGTCTGTTTTGGTATTTTTCGCGCTTCTCGGAGTCATAATATACAGGGACAGGAAGAACATTGACTTCAAGTACATCCTCCTGATGAGGAGGACCAAGAGATTCAGTAAGATTCTTGACAGCATAGCCAAAAAGTCAATCACATTCTGGAAGGTAACAGGAACAATAGCCTTTGTTCTCTGCATGCTTGTCATGGCATACGGCACCTACACAATGATCAACATTGCCTACCTTATCCAGACCGGTGTCGTTGACCAGCCGGCCCTATCCTTTGCACTGCCTGTTCCCTCGGACCAGATGATTGTCTCTCCGGGCTTCATAGGCATACCCTTCTGGTTCTGGATAATAGTCATAACAATAATACTCATACCTCATGAGGCTTTCCACGGCATAATCGCAAGGGCAGAGAAGATAAGGCTGAAGGATGTGGGTCTCATGCTCCTGGCGATTTTCCCTGGGGCGTTCGTTGAGCCTGACGAAAAACAATTAAAGAAGTCAAAGCTCATGACAAAGCTGAGGATATTCTCAGCAGGGAGCTTCATCAACATTGTCATAGGGCTTCTTGTGATAATCCTTGTTCAAAGTCTTCTCTGGTCCCCGAATGTGGGCGGCATACTGATAACCGGAGTGAACGAGACAGCGCCTGCCTATGACATAGGCCTGCAAGAGGGAATGGTCATTGAGAGCATTGACGACAAGGAGATGACCATGAATTTTGACGAGTATTCTTTCTTGATACTAATGGTCTCAGGCTCGAACACCGGGGACATCACGCAGTACATCTCCCAGCTGATTCTTTTCAACAAGCTTAGCGAGTATGAACCGGGAGACACTGTTAAAATGGTGGTTGATGGAAACGAATATGATTTGACATTGGCCGAGCATCCTGAGATAGAAGTAGAAGGCGGCTTCCCCTACATAGGAATAAACTCAAGGCTCAATGTGGCGGATGTCAGCATGTTCTTTGTGCTGTTCCCTCTTCTGGGATTGATAGCGACCCTAAGCATACTGGTCGGAGCCTTCAACATACTTCCAATATATCCCCTTGACGGCGGCCTGATAGTCCAGTCACTGGCTGAAAGGTTTGCAAAGAAAATGGCAAAGCAGATTGTCATTGGTGTGACAGCAGTAATAGTGGTTATAGTGATATTCAGCTTTGTCGGGCCGTTGTTTTTATAGAACCTTCAATTCCTTGATGTCGCTGTTCCTTTCCAGGAACTTTCTTATGACCTTTATGTTGCAGCCGCCCTTCCCGATTATGGAGCCCCTGTTCTCGGAGTTCAAGACAACGGTCGCCTTGCCGTCCTTTATCTCGATCTTCTTGGCCTTGGGTATCATGTTCTTTATGAACTCCTCGTCGTCCTCGTTCCACTCAAACACCTTTATCGGCTTTCTGAGCATCCTCTCCGCGCTCTTGATGTTGTAGCCGTTCTTGCCTATTGTCCTAGCCATCTTCCCGGGACTAACCAGAAAATAAAGAGTGTCAGAAAAAACACAGTCCCTGATTTCCGTCCCTGTTATGTTCTCGAATGTCGCCATCAGTTTTATGGTGTCGTTGTCAAATTCTCTCATTTACTCACTATTGCTAAGCTTGCTACTGCGAATGGTTTGCCGCAAAATACCCCGAGCTGCTTTGCTGTGCCGTCAAAGTTCTTGACCTCTGTTCCAGAAGACTTCGCGTAATGCTCTATGTCATTCCTCGTGTTTTCCGGGCAGTTGTTTGCCAGTACAATTATCTTAACGTTGCCCAGCTTTAAATGTTTTGTTGTTGCCTTGCTGCCGATTACAACCTTGTTCTCTTTCAATGCGTCTCTAAGCTCTTTCATTTTTATCACTTGGTTTAAACACTAGATCAAACATCCCTGTGCCAACAGGAGCGACCTGGTTTATCATTACATTCTCTATGATGGAATCCAGATGGTCAGTCTCGTTCCTTACGGCGGCCCTTGTCAGGTGCTTCATTGTCTCCTCGAAGTTTGCCCTTGCCAGCACAGAGCCCTTTGCCCCGGCAATGCCGTACCTTCCGATTGCCTTTATCATGCCGACGGCTGTCATCATGTCCGCGACCAACAAGACATGCCTGACGTCAACATTCAAACCGCCCTCTTCCATGGTGTCCATGACAAACTCCACTATTGACTGCCTTGCGGCCTCCACGCCGAGAACCTTCAGTATCTCGTGTATGTTGTTGCATGTTGATCTGCTCGTGTCAACGCCATCAATCTCCAAGACCTTTGAGAGGTTGCTGCCTAGGGTTTTCAGTATCCACTCGTCGTCCTTTCTCAAGACCCTGACCTCCAGAACCTTCTTCACTCCCTTTATGTGGGTCTTCAGCACCTTGGTTTTTATTTTCTGCAACTGCTTTATGGAAACATCATCCTTTGGTTTTAAAAATATTTTATCCTTTGTGGTCTTTGTCTTCAGGTCCTTTACCTTTAAATTTTCTTCTAGGCTTTCAATGACATTCTTTATTTTCATGTTCCTCTCTTTCAGTGCCTCAAAGTCCATTGGAATCTCGATTCTCATGTTCAGCAGGTCGATTGCAGGCTCGGTTGAGATGTCCTTTAGTTTTGTTTCCTGTATTTCCGCTGCGACCTTGTGCGCCTTTTCCATTGTGTTATAGCTTTTCTGCAAGTAGACTGTCATGGTAGGAGTCTTCGGAACTCTCCTGGCGTCGAATATCTCCACCAGCCTGGGCAGACCCAATGTTACCCTTATCTCGGCAGCTCCTGCTATGTGGAAAGTCCTCATGGTCATCTGTGTTGCAGGCTCTGATATGCTCTGGGCTGCCACAACTCCAATGGCCTCGCCCGGCTCGTAGCAGCTTCTCCTGTATAGCTCTATAGTTTTTTTAATTACCTTGTTCTTCTGGGCTTTTGTGAGCTTGAACTCCTTGAAGTTGCTCTTCAAATCTTCAATGATTTTTGGAGGCAGTATTGTTTTTGCTTCTTTTATATCCATTGAATCACCTTATGACAGACTGTATGATGGACTTTATGTCTAGAGTTCCCCAGTCTGATTTTGCCGGGTCTATCTTGTCCTCGCCGGCCGTGAACTGAATTATGATTTTCCTGTTGTCTATGACATTGTAATTGTACTCAACCTTTAAATCCTGCAGGGCGTTCATGAGCCTCCTCTCAAGATAACCGCTGTGCCTTGTTCTCAGTGATGTGTCCATGAGCGATTCCCTTCCTGACACAGCGCCGAAGAAGAACTCAAATGGATTCAAGCCTGTCTTGAAGCTGTTGACTGAGAAGCCGTGCGCTTCTGGTGTCAGGTCGCCTACCTTGAAGTGTGAAAGCGTCCTGTTCCTGTACCCTCTGTGAATCCTCTCTCCCAATACCCTTGCCTGTCCAGTGAATGCTGCCAGCTGTGTGAGGTGGGTCATTGAGCCTCTTGCTCCTGATTTGATCATTGCTATCAAGCAGCTGTCCCCTGCTGAGGTCCTTATTAGTTTTTCTACTTCCTGCGTTGAGAGTGACAGTGCTCTTAGTATGTGGCTTTCCAAGCTCTCCTTTGCAGTGCTGCCAGCAAGAATCTCTATTTTATTTTCGTTGTAAAGACTGATTAGGTCATCGACCCTGTTTTCAGCCTTCTTGATTATCTTGCCCACATCGTCTATTATTTTATCTTCCAAATCAATGTCATTGATGCCAATGGTGAAGCCGTTCTTGTCCAGGAATTTCGTGCTCAGCGTTGACACCCTGTCTATGAACTCGTGGGCAGCCTCTGTGCCGAACTCCTTCTCTATGACGTCAATAAGTTTGCCGTGTTCCGAGCTGATTGCTTTTGAGTCTATGACCCCTCTTTTTAATTCGCCGTTCTTGATAACAACATAACCGTCGTTCGGACAGGTTCCCTTGACGCACTTGTCGCAGCCGCATGCCTTTGCCTTGAATTCAATGTACAGTCCCTTGGGAAGCAGAAAACTGAAGACTTCCTTTCCTGTGAACTTCTTTTTGTTGGGAAGCTTCACTGTCATGCCTATGTCGGATAATAACTTGAAGGTCTCCTCCCTTGTCAATTCAACTTCCTTTCTGGTCAGCAGATAGCAGCCTGTTATTAGGCCCTCCTTGCATCCGATTATGGGGCCGCCGAACCTCGGGGACCTTATGTGGTTCTGCACTTCCATTAGCATCCTTGCCTCTGTCTGGGCTTCTTCTGTCTGGGGCACGTGCAGGTTCATCTCGTCTCCGTCAAAGTCCGCGTTGTAAGGCGGGCATGTGCATATGTTGAGCGTGAATGTCCTCCACGGAGTCACCCTGACCCTGTGGGCCATTATTGACATCCTGTGCAAGGACGGCTGCCTGTTGAACAGGACAACATCGTTGTTCTGCAGATGCCTTTCAATCACATAGCCAGGAGAAATCTCCTTGACAATTTCATCCTTTGTCTCTTCTGTTATTTTCTTCCTCTTGCCGTCCTCTCTTAATACATAGTTGGCAGACGGCCATGAGGGATACCTCTCTATCAGTTTTTTGATATCCTTGACGTTGCCCTCAGTGACAGTGACGGGTATTGTCAGTTCCTTTGCTATGACCATTGGAACGCCAACCTCGTTAATGCTAAGGCACGGGTCAGGCGATATCACAGTCCTTGCTGAGAAGTTGACTCTCTTGCCTGTGAGGTTCTGCCTGAACCTTCCCTCCTTTGACTTGAGTCTGTTGGAAAGGGTCTTCAGCGGCCTTCCGGACCTGTGCCTTGCAGCGGGTATTCCTGACAAAGTGTTGTCCAAGAATGTTGCGACATGATACTGCAACAGTTCCCACAAATCAGCTATTATGAAGTCAGGCGCTCCTATCTCTATGTTCTCCTTGAGCCTCCTGTTTATTCTTATTATGTCAACGAGCTTGTGAGTCAGGTCATCCTCGCTCCTCTCTCCTGATTCCAATGTTATTGATGGCCTCATTGTGACAGGCGGTACTGGCAGCAGCGTTATTAGGAACCACTCGGGCCTGCCGCCCTTTATGCCTATGATTTCCAAATCCTCCTCAGGTATCTTCTCAAGTCTTTCCCTGACTTCAAGAAGTGTCATTGTCCTTTCGCCTTCTAAAAATGTGTAGGGCTTCTCAAACTTGATCTTCTCCAACTCCTCCCCGCAGTGCGGGCATTTCTTGGGTGTTGAGGTTGTTGATGCTGACACTATCCTGCCGCATGACCTGCATGCCACTTTGAGAATCTTGTAAATCAGCTTTGAGTAAAGAACATTAACAACAGGCTTTGTCAGTTCAATGTAGCCAAAGTGGCCAAAGTCAGATCCCATGCTCTTTCCGCATGTCCTGCATCTTAAACCAGGGTCTATGACTCCCAGCCTCGGGTCCATGACGCCTCCCTCCAATGGGAAGCCGTCGTTGTCATAAAGTTCAGGCTTTGTTATTTCACCTACTGATATTTTCTTTACCATTTGCGGCGATAGAAGTTTGAATTCAACGGCGTCTATCAGTTTTCCCTTTACGTACAATTTCGGATAAATCATCATGCTCTTTAGCTCGTCAAGCAAAAGCTTGAAGGCATAGGACATCTCCACTTCAGAGACATCAGTGCCATTGCAGACAGGGCAAATGTTCTTTTCCTGGATTTTGCTCCAGACAGCAACAAGGCCGCACTTCTTGCATATTGGGACATCGACCTTGTCAGAACTGAATCTTTCCTTTAAAGTTAAAACAGCACCGTGGGCAATCAGGCAGTCCTTTTCCATTTCTCCCAGCCTCAATCCTCCCTCCTTTGCCTTTCCCTCTGTTGGCTGCCTTGTAAGAAGTGTGACAGGACCCCTTGACCTTGCCTGTATTTTGTTCGCAACCATATGGTCAAGCTTCTGCCAGTATATCAAGCCAGTGAATATTTCAACTTCAAACTTTTCTCCTGTTATGCCGTTGTAAAGGACTTCCTTGCCGTCAGGCCTGAAGCCCACTTCTTTCAAAATACTTCTTATATCCTTATCATTGGATCCTGTGAACGCAGTTGCGTCAACGCTCTTCCCGTTTAGCGCTGAAGTTTTCCCGGACAACACTTCCAGAAGCTGTCCTATTGTCTGCCTTGATGGTATGGAATGCGGGTTTAATATTATGTCGGGTGTCATTCCCGAGGATGTGAATGGCATGTTCTCCTGCGGCTGTATCAGGCCCAAAACAGATTTCTGGCCGTGTCTTGAGGAGAACTTGTCCCCAAGTTCCGGAACCCTCAGGTCCCTTACTGACACCTTGACATACTTGTTTCCGTTTGATGTTTCTGTTAGGATTATCCTGTCCACCACTCCCTTCTCTCCGTGTCTCATTGTTATTGAGCTCTCTCTCATGTTTGCGATTCCGGACATGAGCTCGTTTGCTGACAAAAATCTTAGAGGTGATGTCCTTCCAACTAAGACATCATCGCTTTTGACAGGGGTTTCTGGCGGTAAAATTCCGTCCCCTGCCAGTCTTGAATACTCGTCCTCGCTTCTATAACCTCGGACATCCTTGTCAGGAACACCGATTTCATCTTCCTGACCTCCCCAGTATCTTTTTTCAACAGCAGGGTACACCCTGTAGAACATTGACCTGAACATGCCCCTGTCTATTGAGGCCTTGTTAATGATGGCGCCGTCAAGAAGGTTGTATCCCTTGTGGGATGCAATTGCAATAATGACATTCTGCCCTGCTGGGTGGTGGTTAAGTCCAATTGTGTCAATTGTGTCGGTCTTGACCAAAGGAATCTGCGGATATATCAGGACATTGGACTTTGTGTCGCTTCTTAGGAAGAAGTTTGTCTGGTAAAGGCTTATTGCCTGGTTGATCATCTTTGCCCCTATGCATACCCTGTCTCCCCTGTTGTGCTCTGGGAAAGGAATCAGGCTAGCAGGAATTCCCAGAAGACCTATTATTGTCATTTCCAAATGAGTGTGAGCTGACGTTATTCTCTTCTCATCCAGAGCGACCAAGACAGAATCCTCCTCAGTTGCATCTAGGTACTCTATGCATCCCAACTTAGTCAGATCCTGCCAGAAAATTTCTCCCTTGGTTAATTTGTTCAGAATTTCCTCTGTTAGTTTTGGCCTGCTGTCCTCCAAAATTATCAATGGCCTTCTAACCCTACCTGCGTCTGTGTTTATCCTGACCTCCCTCAACTTGGGATAGAAAACAAAATTTACTTCTCCTGATATTTTGCCTCTCCTTCTTTTTCCCCTTAAATCATTAATCAGTTTTTCAGGTTCGGATGTATAGCCTATTGGGATTCCGTCCAAGTAAACATCAACGCCTTCCTTGTCAAGCTTTATGGCAGACGACAATCTTTTCTTCTCGTTGTCCGAGAGACCCTTTGTTATTTCTGCGAAAAGGGACAGGTGCTTTCTCAGGCCGATTGTCGGACCTTCCGGTGTTTCTGACGGGCAGAACCTGTACCAGTGGGTCGGGTGAAGCTCCCTTGCCTCGAAGTGTTCTTGCGTTGATGTTAGTGGCGATAGAACAAGCCTTAAATGGGATAATGTGTCAACATAATTTTTCCTTTCAAGCCTCTGCGAGACTCCTGTCCTTCCGCCTATCCATGCTCCTGTTGCCATTGCAGACGCCAACTGATTTGTGACAACATTTGACTCGACAATGGTCTGGACCGGGGGGAGCTTTCCCCTTTTGGCCATTTTTTGGTAATTGTATTTTATCCTTGCTATAAGCCCCCATCTTCCAACAA
>CAYQXC010000026.1:0-6081 GCA_964421545.1 uncultured archaeon
GTCTCATTCGTGGAAAGCGGACCATTCAAAGAGAGTGAGGAATTGCAGAATACAGCAATTGAGGTTCCGACAGAATTATTGGACAAATTGGGAAGTATTCAAGTAAGATGGAGGGGCGAGGACACTGACTACAGGCTGGCGGCAAAGGGATATGTAAACATTAGGATGAATGTCTATGTTTGAGAGAAGAATATTCAAAAACATGCTTTTAGCGATATTGCTAATAGTGCTGTCATTCTTTGTAATAAGAGTTTTTGCGGCCCAGCCATCAATAAACATGCTGCCTACATCTTGTCAGGACTCGGACGGAAGCTGCGACTATGCGAACATCAATGAGAGCGACAATGTGTATGAGGACTTGAATTTGAAAACAAGCCCTTATGGATGGCTGAATGTAACAAACTGGGGCCTGAATGTTCCCGCAGGAAATACAATAGACAACGCTACACTTTACATAGAATGGTATACTGACACTGGAATGGGGGCAGGCAACATATATGTGAGTTATTATAATGGAACCGATTGGGTAGACTGCACCGGACCCTTAGGTGAGAGTGGAAGTGATGTAGAGACAACTTGTGATGTGTCCAGTCTGTCGGTATCTCAGATTAATGACATACTGGTGAGGTTCAGAGGAGAGGATTTGGACCAGCGCCTTCCTGCATTTGCTCACATAGACCACGTTTACATCGAAGCAAATTACTCTTCACCCCCCCTGTGGGGTAACATCACAACAAACAAAGGAGGCAACACCATAGTTCACGGCAATTCAATAAAACTGTCGGCCCAGGCATATGATGATGTGGGCCTGGACTTTGCCACCCTATCAACAAACGAAACGGGAGAGTGGAAGAATTACACAGACGGAACTTACGGTTCGCCTCTTGACATGAGCGGCATTTCAGAGTCGTGGGTATGGAGCAATTTCACATGGCAGAATGATTCCTTTGATTACGGTAATGTTTGGTGGAGAGTATACTACAACGACACGTATGGAAAGCAAAATGTTACTGACAATTCCACGTTTCTTGTCAGGTTGGGAATATTGCCTACTGCTTGCCAGGATTCCGACGGAAGCTGCGACTATGCGAACATCAATGAGAGCGACAATGTGTATGAGGGCGTCAATCTGAAGACGAGTCCCTTTGGATGGATAAACGTGACTGACTGGGACCGGAACGTTCCGTCTGGAAATATAATAGACAATGCAACGCTGCATGTTGAGTGGTACAGTAATACCAATCTGGGAGCTGGCAATATCTATCTGGGCTATTACAACGGAACTCACTGGATTGACTGCGCAGGCCCCTTGGGAGAGAGCGGGACTGAGGTTGAAACAACGTGCGATGTATCCAGCCTTTCCATCTCGCAGATAAACAACATAATGGTGAGGTTCAGGGGTGAAGATTTGGACCAGCGTCTTCCTGCATTCGCCTATGTTGACTGTGTTTACATTGAAGTTGAATACTCAGAAGCCACTGGAGCCTACATAGAGGTCGAGCTGGCATCACCGCCTGACAACACGAACATCATTCAAACAGATACCATTGTTGTAAACGCCACAGTCTATTGCAGGGTCGGAAACTGCGGGAACGTGAACGGCACCATTAGATACAACTTCTCGTCATCCTATCCCGACACCCCAATAAACACCACGCTCGGAGGGGAGCCCTTCTACATACAAGAAACGCCTGCATCAGCAATGAAATCTTGCCCAACAGAATTAAGCGCTGATGAATTTTGCAATATAACATGGACTATTAATGCAAGTGGCACTATTAACACGGAATGGGAGATTGACGTCTTATTTAATTCAACTAATATGGAAGTCCCGGACAATGACACGAACGACATAACCCTTTCCATAATTGGCTGCACTGTAGACATCACCGCGCAGTGGATGGCAATAAAATTCGGCATGCTAAACCCCAGCACAGGACCGCACGAGGCTCCGGGAAACTCAAACAACGAGTACAATATAACAGTCAATCCGGGAAGCTGCAATCTTGACCTTTACATAAACGCGACAGACCTGACAAACACGACCTATAACTCTTTTATTGATAATAACAATGTGACGTGGAGCAACACCAGCAACACATACGGTGAGTCATTCAATCTCTCCTCAACTCCTAGTGCTCTCAAATTAAATGTTCCTAAAAACACAAATGTGACAACTTGGTACTGGATAAACGTTCCAGCAGTTTATGCTGGCTACTACAACGGAATAATTTACATAAACAGTGTTAAAAATGGCGAAACTCCCCCATAAAAAACTGGCTTTCATTTTATTCTTGATTTTGCTATCCTCAAGAGTGTACGCAATAAACTTCGGAAGCGTTGTAAAGGACAATTTCGCCGAGACAACAAACGACGAGTCAGTAAGATTCACAGTGCTTTTTTGGAATGCAGAAGATGTCTCTTATACGACCAAGCTGTCAGTAAAAAATGCGCCCAAAGAGTGGACAGTGATAATTGATCCTGAAGAATTTGTCTCAAACAAGACAAATGGTGAAGAATATATTAAGTTGCCTTACACAGACGAGCTGATAAAAACAAAAGTTGTCAATCTATTTGTCAAGCCTGATGGCAATAGCGAACCCGGCAATTACTCTGTTGTCATAAGGGCTGAAACCAAACTGTCCCAAAACAGTGAAAGCGACATAACCATTGTTCCAGAGCGGACATTTGAATTTGAAATTGATTTAAAGGGTTTTGAAACATTAGGGGAAACCAGAAATGGAAATAGCATAGAATTCTCTGGGGATGGATTTGACTCTAACAATGAGATTTTAAAAACAGGCGGTCCGAAAGAGGACGGCCAGGCAAGCAAAAATATCTTTTACTTTGCCATTATGCTTCTAATCATCATAACGTCCATGTTAATATACAAAAAATCTTGACAGAGAATTGAATTTATATCTGAAATCCAAAATTAGTTATATGGACAAGCATTTTTGGGTCAGCATCATGCTGATTCTCATTATACTCATGGTTCTGGCTTATGCCTTTCCAATAAGAATTACTGGTTTCGTCATCAACCAGATTTCCCTTTCAATAAAATCCTCCGTAAAGGGCGAGATAACAGCCCTCGTGTACGAGGGGTTCATAGAGCTTGACAAGGCAGAAAAGCAGGAGATATTCACAGAATTCACCAACACTGGGACAGAGGAGTACACAGCGAAAATAGAGGAGTTTGTTTATTTCTATGAAGACAACCAGATGATTGAAAAGGCCAACTACTCTGACTCATCTGTTTTTCTTTATCCTGGTATGAAGAGATCATTCAGGGTAACATACACTCCGCTGGAGGAGGGCTTCTATTACATAAAGGTGAAGGCAACCTACGGCTCCAGAAGAACAGAGGCATGGGGCTCTTTCTACGCAGGCTTCATAATCCCCAACACAACGCCTCCAGAGCCAGGGCCTCCAGGACCTTGGGCCGGAACTGGGACTGGCGGAGGGGGATGGACCCCGCCGACCTTGATTGATGTGGCAGCCCAGCCGCTCAACATTACTCTTGAATATCAAGAAAGGGTTGAGCTTTATCCTGGGCAGAACATACTAACAAGAATAAGGGTGAAAAACACTGGGAATGAAACTCTGCACGAGGTCAATTTCCATATTTCTGCTCCTGAAGTTCTGGAGACAGATGTAAGCCCAAAGGGTGTCTATTATCTGGACCGCAACGAGTCAGTATTGTTCCTGTTGGATGTGGACACTGAGCCTGACATTCCCATAGGAGAGTATCCAATTGACTTTGAAATAGTGACAAGGGAGATAAAGAGAGCAGGGACAATAACAGTGGTTGTGGTGCCCTACAACATAACACTGGAGGAGGAGGTCAGGAGAAGGATTCTCAACTACGAATACCTGATAACAGAACTGGAAATAGACATCTTGGAAGCCTACCTGAAGGGAATAGACACTGCCTTGGCTGAGCAAAGCCTAGATTTTGCAAGAATAAACCTTGAGGGCGCAAGGAACTATTTTGAGCTGAAGGATTTTGAGGCGGCAATGGAGAAACTGGACGAGGTGAAGGAGAACCTGAAGGACTGCGTCTTTATTCTGGCGCAGTCATCGTTCCTGATTTTTGTCCCAGCATTCAGTCCCATGTGGATCCTGATAATCGCTGTTGCAATAGGCCTGATATTCCTGTTCATGCTCAAGAGAAGGAAAAGAAAGGGGAAGCCCAAGCTACTGAGATCTGCCGAGGAAGCTGAAACATAAGCTTAAATTAAGTGTAAAAATAGTTTATACTATGGGTCTTTTTGGTCCCTTTATTTTTAAGAACAAAAAAGGCAAGAAATTTTGGCTGCACATGAAAGTCAAGGGAAAATCCACAATATACTATTTTTCAAAGGACCCGACTGGAGCAATCAACGACATACCCAAAGGCTACGAGGCTATTGAGGGACCCAAAACAGGCCTGCCTTTCCTGAGAAAGAAGACTGGAGGCTTTTTGGGCGGTTTTGGCAAAAAGAGTAAAGTTAAAAAAGATGAAAAACCACAAAAAGAAGTAAAGGAGAAGCCCCAGGAGACTTAAAATAAGGTGACAGTTTGGCAAGAATCATAAGTATTGTGTCTGGCAAGGGCGGTGTGGGAAAGACCACAGTAGGCCTAAATATAGGAGCAGCCTTGGCAAAACACTTCAACAAGAATGTCACTCTGGTCGACTGTAATGTCACGACATCACATGTTGGCCTTTATCTCGGCATGTATTACTGTCCAATAACCCTGAACAAGGTTCTTAGGGGAGAATACAAGATTGACGAGGCTGTCAACGAGCATTACAGTGGGATGAATGTTATTCCTGCTTCATTATCTTTGTCCGACTTGGACGGAGTTGACATAACAGAACTGAGAAACAAGCTGAAGGGCCTCTTTACTAATAATGACATTATTCTTCTTGATGGAAGCCCTGGACTGGGAAGGGAGGGTGTGGCAGCATTGAAAGCAAGCGACGAGGTATTGTACATAACCAATCCCTACATACCCTTTGTAATGGATATTGTAAGGTGTCAGGAAGTTGCAAAAGAGATTGGGGTAAAGCCTTTGGGTGTGGTTGTCAACATGGCCAGCAACAAGAAGTACGAGATGACCAACAAAGAGATAGAGGAGCTGACAAAGATTCCTGTTATCTCGAAAATACCCCATGACAGGAACGTGCACAGGAGCCTCACTCTGAAGATGCCTGTGATTATGTTCAAGCCCTACAGCGCTGCGAGCAGGGAGCTGATAAACCTCTCTTCCAAGCTTATAGGCGAGACCTACAGGGTGGAGAGCAGGATGAACAGAATCCTAAAAAAGCTGAAACTGAGATAAAAATAAGAATTTTATGACAATTCTTCTGGATTAGAACAATTAACTACCTATTAATAGTAATATTTATAAAGATTAAATTTCAAAGTGATTAATAGTGATGATATGGAAAATAACAATTTTTATGTTTTGTTTCAAAAGCTATCCACAGAAGAAGGGAGAGTTATTGCTGTATCTAGGGCTTTGGTAAATCGCATAGAAGTTAATTCTGAAAATATAGAAGAGGCAATTAAGACTTCTAAAAAAACAGGTCAATTTCTTGATACTAGTATTATTTATGGTAAGGGGAAAAAAGATAACAAAAAAGCTTATGAATGGGCTATGGAGGGATTTAAACATCGTTCTCTTGCAAAAGAGAAACTTGATTCTGAAAAGGCTATCAAAGATGCAGAGTGGTTGGAAGAAGAAGCTGCTTCGATAATTGAAAATGATCCTGAAAAGGCAAATGCTTTATATGAAAGGGCCATTAAAGGGCTTGAGAAAGTAGGGGAATTTTATTTAGCATCTAAATTTTGTCTACTAAAGGGAGATGCTGAAGGGGCAGAAGTTTACAAATCTCTTGATAATTTGTTTGTTAAATAGTAATTATTATAAGACGTTCAAATGAAATTAAGCTTAAATCTTTTTGTGAAGCACTATTTCTTATGTCTTACAGAACAGCATTTTGGATACTGATATTTCTGACAGTTATATCCGCGTTGCTGCAGATGCTGGGCTACAACTTCTTGGAAGTCCTAATAGTTCTATTAATAATAGACT
>CAYQXC010000026.1:6181-7934 GCA_964421545.1 uncultured archaeon
CAGATGCTGGGCTACAACTTCTTGGAAGTCCTAATAGTTCTATTAATAATAGACTCAATAGGCTTTGGCTCAATGATAGAAATAGAGAAGAAAAAGTCAAAGAGAGAGGCTGACGCGTCCAATGCTGTCGCCCAGAAGATCGAGAGTCTGGAAAAGATAATGCAGGATGTTCTACAAAGGGTCAGTGCAAACCCGGCAATAGCAAAGCTTGAGGAAAAGATGAACACGCACAGGGATGAGAGGAACAGCATACTAGACAAGCTCTCCAGAAAGACTCTAGAACTAGAACAGAAGATAAACAGGTTCGGCGCAAGCCTAGCCGAGCACAAGGAAGACATTGGCAGCAGGCTTGAAAAGATTGAAAAACCAGACAAGAGAGAGGAGTCATTCTCCCTCGGCGAGCTGGTCTACATGAACGAGGACGAAGAAAACGTTTAAATAGTTGACAACTATATTATTTTTACAACCACTGCTTAGGCAGTAGCATTGTGCGCTTACGGGTTATGAAAATGGTTAACGAAAAGATATTGGAATCTATCAAGAAAGCTAGGGAAATGAAGAAGAGGAACTTCAAGCAGAGCTTTGACCTAGCCATCAATCTAAAGAACATAGATTTGAAGAGGCCTGAGAACAGGGTCAAGACAGAAGTAATCCTCCCCCATGGCTTTGGTAAGGAGAATAAAATCGCGGTCATAGTTGACAATCTTATTCCACAGGCAAATGGTCTGGAGAATGTTGTTGTTGTGAAAAAAGAAGAACTTGAGAAAATGGGAAAGGACAAGAAGTCCATCAGAAATATCGCAAAGCAGTGCTCATACTTCATTGCCGAGGCGCCACTCATGCCTCTGGTCGGAAGGTTCTTGGGACCAATTCTTGCTCCGAGAAATCTGATGCCATCACCAATCGCCCCTTCTGCTGACCTGAAGTCAATTGTAGACAGCAAGAGGAATGTTATTAAGATACATTTGAAGACTTCCCCAGCCATTCACCTGAGTGTCGGGGTGGAGGACATGGACGATGATAAAATTGCGGAGAATATTGATACTGTAGTAAAGGCTGTTGTGCCGCTGCTTCCGAAGAACAGGGACCAGGTAAAGAACTGTGTGATCAAGATGACAATGGGCAAGCCTGTAAAATTCAAGGTGTGATTCATGGAGAAAAAAGGTAGGAAAGAGGTAAGGCCGGACAAACTAAAGACAGTCGAAGAACTGACCAGCCTTATGAATAAGTATCCCGTAATAGGAGTTTTAGACCTCTGTAAAACACCAGCATCTGCCCTGCAGAAGATAAAAATGAACCTGAAAGGCAAAGCTCTGATAAGGGTTGCCAAGAGAAGGATGATTCTGTACGCAATGGACAAGGCCAAAAAGGAGAACCTGAAGGAATACATCAAGGGCTATCCTGCATTAATATTAACTAATGAAGACCCCTTCAAGCTTTTCATGAATATAAAGAAGCAGATGATTCCAGCAAACGCAAAACCCGGAGATGTTCCTGAAGAGGATATTGAGATAAAGGCCGGACCAACTGAACTGATGCCCGGACCAGCTATCTCAACCCTGAGCAAGGTAAAGATTCCTGCAAAGGTGGACAAGGGTAAGATTGCTGTTATGAGGGACTTTGTGGCTTGCAAGGCAGGACAGCCTGTTTCATTGGACTTGGCTTCAGCTTTGCAGTTATTGAAACTGCAGCCAATGAGCGTTGGCCTGAACGTGGTTCTCTTTGAAGATAAGGGAACTATCTACAAGGCAGA
>CAYQXC010000027.1:0-7892 GCA_964421545.1 uncultured archaeon
GGACATGGGCACGGGTAGCGGCATTCAGGCCATACTTGCTGCTTCAAAATCAAAAGATGTTATTGCTGTTGATGTTAATCCATTTGCTGTGAGATGTGCCAAAAGGAATGTCAAGTTGAACAAGCTTTCTTCAAGAGTAAGGGTAAAGAAAAGTGATTTGTTCAAAAACGTTAAAGGGAAATTTGATTTGATAATATTTGACCCTCCTTTCAGATGGACCAAACCGAGAGACAATTGGGAGATTAGTTGCGCTGATGAGAATTACAGAACCCTTAGGGCATTCTTTGCAAATGTAAAAAAACATCTTAAGAAAGACGGAAGATTGCTGATGCACTTTGGAACTTCTGGTGACATTACTTATTTCAAAAGACTGGTCAGAAAAAACTGTTTTAAGATAAGAACTCTTGTTAAGAGTAAAAAGAATAAAAGAGGTTGGACATATTTTGCCTATAGGCTAACAAGATAAGACTGATAACTATGAAAATACTGCTTGACACCAATTTTTTGGTTGATGTAATCAGGTTCAAGATAGACTTGTTCACAGAGCTGAGAGGAGACGAACTATTCATTTTGGATACTGTTTTAGAAGAGCTAGGAAGAGTATCCAAAGGAAAGAGCAATGATGCTTTTTCAGCCAAATTCTCCCTAAAAATGGTCAGAACAAAAGGTTTAAAAGTGTTAAAATCCAAAGAAAAGGAAGCAGATTTGTCCCTTATAGAATATGCGAAGAATGGGTATGCGATAGCGACCCAAGATTTAAAACTGAAAAAGAAGCTGAAAAAAATCGGGGCAAAAATTATTTATATAAGGCAGAAAAAATATTTGGTAAAGGAGTGATGAGGTGTTACTGGAGATTTCATTCATTTCAGGCGTGGTATCAATAATAGCAGCATTGTATTTCTACTTCTATGTCAACAGGCAGAAAGTCGGAACTCCCAAGATGAGGGAGATATCTGACGCAATAAGGGAGGGAGCAATGGCCTACCTGAAAAGGGAGTACATGACACTCTCTGTCTTTGTCATTATTCTTTCCATAGTATTATACTTCTTCATTAATGCTGAGACATCAATAGCCTATGTTGTGGGTTCTGTTGCCTCTGCTCTTGCTGGCTTGCTTGGAATGGACATTGCCCTCAAGGCAAATGTCAGGACTGCCAACGCGGCAAAGAGCGGTTTGAACAAGGCCTTTTCTGTGGGATTCTACGGGGGGGCTGTCATGGGTCTGGCTGTTGTTGGCCTGGCTCTTATTGGAATAAGCACTATCTATTATTTTTTCCCTGATCCCGGGATTGTCCTAGGATTCAGCTTTGGTGCAAGCTCGATTGCCTTGTTTGCAAAGGCTGGCGGTGGAATCTACACGAAAACAGCTGACATTGGAGCTGACTTGGTTGGAAAGGTCGAGATGGACTTTCCTGAGGACGACCCAAGGAACCCTGCAGTGATAGCTGACAATGTCGGCGACAATGTGGGCGATGTTGCTGGCATGGGAGCAGACATATTCGACTCATATGTTGCCAGCGTGGTGGCTGCCATGATACTTGGAGCAGTTGTAATGAGCGAGACAGGAGCATTATTGCCTCTGATAATTTCAGCAGCAGGAATTTTTGCCTCTGTCATCGGAACATACCTCGTAAAGGTAAAGAAGGGAGACAACCCCGGCAAGACACTTAACAGGGGAACCTACATGACGTGCGTGATTTTTGCAGTATTCGCTTTCATAGTTATTTACTACTTGGGTATTGATTTGGGCATCTTCTATGCCATAATTGCCGGACTGGTGGCAGGCATTGTTATTGGAGTAACATCAGACTATTACACCTCAATAGACAGGGGTCCTGCTTTGAGAACAGCAGAAGCATCAAAGACAGGAGCAGCAATAAACATTCTAACTGGATTCTCATACGGCTCAATTAGTGTTTTGCCTCCTTTGATTGGAATAGGAATTGCAACCATGATTGCATATTACTTTGCCGGCTTGTTTGGAATTGCCATGGCTGCAGTTGGCATGCTTTCAATAACTGGTATGATTGTTTCCTCTGATGCATATGGTCCAATAGTTGACAATGCAAAGGGAATAGCAGAGCAGTCTGGCTTAAGTAAAAAGGTCATAAGAATTGCTGACAAGCTTGATGCAGCAGGCAACACTGCAAAGGCCATAACAAAGGGCTTTGCAATTGGCGCGGCTGGCTTGACTGTTATTGCTCTGCTGGCAGCTTACGGGGAGATTGTCGGCATCACCACTATTGACTTGATGAACCCCATTATACTGACAGGGGCCTTTATCGGGATTGCAATGCCTCCATTGTTTTCAGCTCTTCTGATTCTGGGAGTTGGGAAAAATGCCTTCAGGATGATAGAGGAGATAAGGAGGCAGTTCAAGGAAATACCTGGTCTGGTGAAAGGCAAGGCCAAGCCAGACTATGCCAGATGCGTTGACATTGCCACAAGAGGAGCCTTGAGAGAGTTAATACTTCCAAGCGTCTTGGCAATTGTTGTGCCGTTGGCAGTCGGCTTCATACTGGGCAAGAGCGCACTGGGGGGCTTTTTGATAGGAAGCATCTTGTCAGGCTTGGTGTTCGCATTGTTGATGTCTAACGCGGGCGGCTTGTGGGACAATGCCAAGAAGTACATAGAGGACGGCAATTTCGGCGGCAAGGGCTCTGACGCTCACAAGGCAGCTGTTGTCGGGGACACTGTGGGAGACCCGTTCAAGGACACTGCAGGGCCTTCCATAAACACCTTGCTGGTTGTAATGTCCCTAACAGCCTCAATGTTCGCACCATTAATTGTAATGTACGCATTAATCTAGAAATTTAAAGACTTACGAGAAAGTATAAATACTCCTTTTTTTAATTGTGATTTTATGGACATTTCGAAGATAGGACCGGGTGACAAGAACGTAGTGAATGTTTTTGTGGAGTCTGTAAAGGGCTCCAAGAGCTACTACAGATACGACAGGAAAACAGGGATATTCAACCTGAAGAAGATTATCGGGATTCCGTTTCCAGGATCATATGGCTTCATACCTAGGACCCACCATATTGATGCAAGGCCCTTGGACGCCTTTGTGATGTCGTCAGACTCCATGGAAAAAGGAACTATTGTCCAGTCAAGGCCAATAGGCATGATAAGGCTAAGGTCGGAAATACCGGACGATGTCTTGGTTGTTGTTCCTGTTGCGGACAAGGAGTTTGAAAACTTGACTGACTTGTCAAATATGAATAAGGAAACACTTGATAATTTAAAAATGTTTTTGGAGCAGTTCAAGGAGTTGCAAGTTGAGAACGTCTATGACTCGGACCGCGCAAAAAAGGCGGTCGGGCGTGCAATTGAATTGCAAAGGAGGATGGTCAGATGAGCCTGTTAAGTGCATTCAAGCCGAGCGGAGTAAAGATACTGGCAATCATAATAATATTCGTCCTGATGGCAACCTACAGCTTTGTGCCGACACTGACAAGCTCTGTTATTTGCACGACCAACTGCTCCATAGAGATGGGATGGCCATTGAATTTCCTTGTCTACACCTTCGGGGCAGGTACCGAAAGCTTTATGGACTTCAATGCAATAGTTTTTGTAATTGACATGATGGTTTTTTATCTGGCCTTGTGCCTGATATCGCTGATATTCAATATAGGGAGGAGAAAAAATGTACCAAGTAGTAACAGTGGAGGACGAGATAGCAGTCCCCCCGACCAAGCTGGGCCTTAACATTAAGAATTCTGTAAAGGAGTCAATAGAGGAGAAATTTGAGGGCAAGATAGACAATGAAATAGGAGTTGTGCTTGCTGTAAAAGAGATAGACGAGGTGAAGGAGGGCATGGTCCTTCCAGGAGACCCCTCTGTCCAGTATCCGGTCAGATTCAAATTATTAACATGGATGCCTAGGGAGCACGAGGTAGTTGAGGGCGAGGTTGTTGACATAACCGAGTTCGGAGCCTTCATCAGGTGCGGCGCTCTGGATGGATTGGTCCATGTCTCTCAGGTAATGGACGACTTTGTAAGCTACGACGAGAAGAACGCACAGCTTGCTGGCAAGCAGTCAAGGAAGATTTTGAAAGAGGGCGACAAGGTCAGGGCAAAGATAATATCTGTCAGCTTCAGGGAACAGAGCAAACTGGGATTGACAATGAGGCAGCCCCTCTTGGGAAACATAAAATGGCTGACAGAGGAGCCGAAGAAGTACAAGGTCGAGAAGAAGAAGGACAAGAAAAAGAAGAGGAAGAAAAATGCCTGACAAAGCCTGCAGAAAATGCAGAAGGCTGATCAAGGGCAACATCTGTCCTATCTGCAAGAGTAACGATGTGACCAAGAGCTGGAGAGGCATTCTTGTCGTGATAAACGCTGACTCCGAGATTGCGAGAGAAGCCGGCATAACAGCCCCAGGCAAGTATGCCGTGAGAGTGAAGTGATTATTTCTTTTTCTTTGGTTTATTTTTCTTAGCCTTTTTCTTTTTCCTGCGTTTCAAAAAATAGTTTGCTATTATCAAGGCTATCCCGACAACAATGAAAACAGCCGCAATAATCGATTGAATCTCAAGCCCCTCTCCCAGATAGTTGGATATCATGTCGTCAACCGGGACATTGGAAAATGACATTAACAAGTTGGGCGAAAAGCTCGCTATTAGAAGTGATACTGATATTGTTATCAGGTTCTTGCCTATGTGTCCCAGGGGCTCTTCTGACAAGACCATGATAAGAGCGCATGACGCGATTGACAGGATGACAAACAAGGTTAACTGGCTCATCAATTCCACCAGCTGCTCTATTGACACGCCGTAGAAGCTCGTCTCATAAACATCATCAACAGCCTTGGCAACGCTTTCGCTGGTCTTGTTGCCAATCTGCTCTATGCATATTCGGGCGCAGGCCTGCTTCTCCTCTCCTGTGAAATTAACGCAGAACTCGTCGCACTGGTCCTCCAGCAAGCTGGGAGCCATGCTCGACTCTATGAACTCCTTCAGGTTCTCCTTTTGGAGCGAGTCGCCTATGGTGTAAGATGTTATTGCCATGAATATTGAGAGAGTAAACACTGCTGATATCAAAAAAACTGCCAGGTCTCTCAGGATTGACATAAATTTATATAGATTGCGTATATAAAATAAGTGTGATGTCATGAAGTTCAAAGTGTTAGATGAAAAGGAAAACCCAGTGCTCAAGAGGAAGGAGATAATGATTTCTCTGGATTACGAGGGCGGCTCCACGACCAGCAAGGCAGACCTGCAAAAAACATTGTCAGAGCAGCTGAACGCCAACATAGAGAATGTCGAGATAAGCAAGATACTTTCTGAGATTGGCAGGACAGGCGGCAAGGCCTGGGTGAAGATATGGCAGGAGAAGAAGGTTCCTATTTATTCTGAATTAAAGAAGGAAAAGAAAAAGGAAGCACCTAAACAGGCTCCAAAGAAAGAGGAAAAGCCACAAGAGAAACCAAAAGAAGAAGTGAAGAAAGAGGAGCCGAAGAAGGAAGAGCCTAAACCAGAAGTAAAAAAAGAAGAGCCAAAACCTGAGGAAAAGAAGGGTGAGTGATAATGGGTAAAAAGAAAAGGTCAAAGGAGAGAAAAGGCAAGAAGCCTAGGAGCAAGAGCAAGCACAACAAGTCCCAGGTGTGGAAGAAGTACAAGGACGGCAAGATACAAGGAAAGTGGTGCCCGAGGTGCGGTCCGGGAGTCCTTCTAGCCTCTCATAAGGGAAGGGTAACCTGCGGAAGATGCCATTATTCTGAGATCAATGTCGAGAAGAAGTAGAAACATTAAAATAAAGTTGTTGTTTAATTCTGTTTATGATTTGCCTTGGTATAGAAAGCACAGCCCATACATTAGGGGTTGGGATTGTAAGGGACAAAGAGATTCTCTCGAACGAGAAATCAGTCTATTATCCCAAGAAAGGCTCTGGGATAATTCCTAGGGACGCTGCGCAGCACCATTCTGAGAATGCTTTTGATATTTTGAAAACTGCTCTGGAAAAAGCAAAATTGAAAATGGATGACATTGATATTATTGCCTTTTCACAGGGACCAGGTTTGCCTCAATGTTTGAGAATAGGGGCAGTTGTTGCAAGGATGTTATCTATGAAATACAACAAGCCGTTAATTGGTGTTAACCACTGCGTTGCGCACATTGAGGTCGGCAAGATATGCACCAGTTCAAGGGACCCTGTAGTCCTGTATCTTTCTGGCGGCAACACCCAAGTGATAGCCTTTGCAGGTGGGAGGTATAGGGTATTCGGCGAGACGCAGGATGTCCCAATTGGCAATGCGCTGGACATGATTGCAAGGAGCATGATGCTGCCTATGCCTGGAGGTTTGTATATAGAAAAGCTTGCAAAGGAGGGTAAGTACCTTGAGCTGCCCTATGTTGTCAAGGGAATGGATTTGTCATTCTCAGGATTAGCCACAGAGGCAATCAAAAAATACAAAGAGGGAATCAGCAAAGAGGACATTGCTTATTCTTTCCAGGAGACATGTTTCGCTATGCTTGCTGAGGTAACAGAGAGGGCAATGGCCCACACTGACAAGGAGGAAGTATTGCTTGTTGGAGGTGTTGCTGCGAACATGAGGCTGCAGGAAATGCTAAGGACAATGTGCGATGAGAGGGGAGCGAAATTCTTTGTCGTGCCAAGGGAGTACTCTGGTGACAATGGGAGCATGATAGCTGTCACTGGACTTCTTCATAACAAGCCTATATTAGTAGAGCAAAGCAGCATCAGGCAGAAGTGGAGAGTCGATGATGTTGAGTTTAAATAATTTTTCTTTGTATTAATCTTATGGCTTCGAAAGTTGTTGAATATACAGATTCATTATTGGAGAATCTAGGGAATAGAAGTTATGAAGGAACTGTCAAATCAATGAGGAAGATATGTGAGGAAGTCCTTGGATACAAGAAAATTGCCGACAGAGCCTTAGCAGAGGAGGAGGGGGTTCTTGAGCAGTGCAATGAATTTATCAAACCTATGGTTAGTGAAATCCAATCTATGATGAATGATCCAGAGTTAAATCTCCCATCGTCTTTTATGGGGAGTGAGACGGGTTTTGTGTTAAAATACAACAGACAAATGCATTATGGCAATTCCTTACCTCACAATCCAGAGGGCGTCTTGGCTAATTTATACCATAAGGTAGAACATAAGATTAACATAGTTAGAAACAATACAGACTTCAAACCATTGGCAGGTATCACGTCAACACCTTCAATCAACAGTATGTTGGAAAACTTTGAGGGTGAAGAAACGCCAATCTTTATGGCTGCCTACGGGGAAAGGTGGTGGGACAAGGGAAACATAATAGATGCCAAAGAACTTTTCGGATTCAAAATACCGAGGGATGTTAAAATTCTAAGTTATATAACAGTCGATGATTTTGTTGAAGAAGTCAGAAAACTTTGATAATCTTCTTTAATTCTTTTTTCTCATCCAGAAACCTTTCATATTCGTCAAAGTTCCTTATTGCTCTCAGGAAAATAATCCTCATCTTCTTGTCAACGCAGTAGACTATGTGCAGGTTCTCCTTCCTTGCCCTGAATATCATCACTCCGTCTATGTTATCCTCGAACTTATGTAATTCGTGGAACTCCGTGTGGGAGCAGTCAAGGACATCCTTTATTATGGAATTTATGACTTCCTCGTCCTTCAGGTCCCTCTCGAAATGCTTGGTGACAACCACTTCCTTTATGAAGGGCCTGACCCTCATGAAGTGGCTGCTGCAGCTTTTGCAGAACTCCTTTTCCAATTTGCATACATTCTCAACCTCTACCATGAGATGAATATGCTTTTGGGTTTTAAATAAAACATTCCGGCAGTTTCAACAGTGATAAAAATAAAAAGGACACTTACAAACAAGGAAGATGGAATGGGAGAAAATGAAAATGATGATGGATCATTTCGGTGCCCTGCCTGAG
>CAYQXC010000028.1:0-605 GCA_964421545.1 uncultured archaeon
GCCTTGGACAGCTACTTTGCGAGCGACAGGGACGTCTGGATATTGGTGAACAAGATAAAGGAGCTGGAAGTCAGGATAGAAGCGCTGGAAAAGACAATGGAGAGAATAGCTTCAGAAGACTATTGCGAGATGAAGGTTGACGCCATGATGAAATACGACTTGAGCTATGTCAAGTGCGGCGAGAACTCAACCATCTATGCAAGGGTCGATCCAAACGACTTCGGGTACAATGTTATTGGCTACACCAATGACGACGACTTCCACTGCGAGGAAGACTGGGTCTGCACGGACTGGAGCGAATGCGATGTTGACAGGAGAGAGAGGACATGCGCTGACATTAACAGGTGTGGAACAGAGTTCAGCAAGCCAGCTGAAGAACAGGCATGCATAATTGTAGAAAACAACATTCAAGCCGAGGCAGTGGAGCCTGAGCAGCCAGACTTGTCATATGTCTCAGTCAAGGAAGTCCTTCCGACAATACAGAGCTTCCTATTGCCTTTGTTCGCGATGTGAAAAAGCAGCCAGCCCTTTGATTTTATTTTTATCTAATTCTATCTTCTCTGATTGAAAAAGTTCTTTAATCACGATGTTGTCAGCTCTTTTTT
>CAYQXC010000028.1:615-7345 GCA_964421545.1 uncultured archaeon
AACCTACCCCTTAAGGCAAGAATAACCTCTATCGGCTAGTTGGTCAAACCTTTATCTTCTTTTCTGAATGGAGATTATGTCTCCGTTCTTCAGTTCATAGTCTGCAGAGACCCTTTTCTTTGTCCTAGCGTCTATTGCGCCGATGATAATTACAACTATAGACAGTGAATAAATTATTTGTATCTGAATGTTACAGTATAGAACAAGATGAAATTTAATCTTCTTAACCTTCATAATCCTGCCATAGATAAAAAGCCAAGATCATGGATAACTCTTAACGGAAAGAATTTAGCAAAAATAATTAATCATTTGATAAATGATATCTGTAAAACAGAACAAATAAGCAAATACCAACTTAGTATCAGAATAAGCAAAATTATTGATTGTAATGTTGATACTGTATGTAAAAGACTTTACCAAAGCAAAGGCTATGATTGGTATCCGATCCCTTTGATTGAATCCGTTTTGGTTTTATGGAAAAATATATGTAAAAATGAAGTAAGAGATGTAATCAAGACTATTAATGATGAAACTCAGTTTCTAAAAACAGGTCGTTCTTACATCTACAAAGCTGTAAAAAAAGTTTCTCCTTCTGCAGCAAGATTGTGTGGTGCGATTGTAGCAGATGGACATATTACTAAAGACAGGAATGCCAAGATAATTATTATAGATAACTATCAAAGAGCCGTTGTTAAATGTGCTAGGTGGTTCAAAGAAGTTTTTGGTTTCCTGCCGTATGTTAAAAAAAGCAAAGCATTCGATGCTTGGTACTTTAGGATAAGTAGTAAATTAGCAGCAAGAATGTTAAATGTTTTTTTCGAGATTCCCGCAGGTAGAAAATCTAGTGTGGTAAAAGAGCCAAAATGTATTAAAGAATCACAATACAGGATGGACTTTGTCAAAGGCGTTCTGCTTATGGACGGTTGTGTAGAGACGGATAATATCATTTCCTTTGGTACGACAAGTGGAAGATTAGCTAAAGATGTCTTTGAAATCCTCAAACAAAATAATTTCGCTGTAAAATTCTCTTACAAACCTTCGAATAAGATATTTATGATAAAGACCGGTGTTTTGAATAAAGAAGAAGCTGAAAAATGGATATCTGTTTTTGGCAGAGATACAGAAAAAGGTGAAAAATTATATGAAATGAATTACGGCTTTAGCGGAAAGGCAAGAACCTTAAAAGATGCTATAGACGCCTTTGACTGTTTCTACTCGTATGGAAATTCTTATAAAATAAGCTTTAAAGAAGTGATTTTTGCAATAAAGGAGTTGAGAAAGTCTAGTAAGAAAACTCTGGCCGTTAAGTTAAATATTGAGATAAGCACACTATACAAATACCTATGGCTATTAGAAAAGGCTAAAATAGTCAAGGTTAAGAGAACATATCATGGTTCGCACATAGAAAATAAGTATACTTACAATCCGAACATCAAAGATTGGATAGTTCCATCAATGAGCTAAAATTTTTATAATATCATTATTCTTCAAGACATGGTCTTCTCCAATCCTCTTGCCAGTCCTAGCATCTATGGCACCTATGAACTTTTTAGCCAATTCTGTATGTATCTTTTCTGCAAACTCCCTAGCGGTTGTTCCATTAGGAACCAAATGAACATCAGGCAGCACGTTTCCAGATTTGTCTGCCAACTTATTGGTATCTGCAACAGGATAGACAGCTATGTAATTCAGAAACTCGAAGACAGCCTTGTTCAAACAGTCCTGGACACCAGTCGACCCGTACTTGTCGAGGACAACCTTCCTTATCAAATCCAAACCCTTTTTCTGGCTGTCGTTCAGCTCCTTCTTTATTTCAAATGTCCTGCTTCCAGGAACATAGTCAATGAAGCTGACTCTGGAGGCAGTCCTCAATGTTATCTCTGCCACAGCGGAGCACGGCACAATTGTCAGGCCGGGAAAATCTTTTTTCATTCTTTCCAGATTCTCCCCGGAGCTCGGCAAGTCAATTTTATTTGCAGCAATCAGGATAGACTTTGACAGTTTTCTCAATTCCCTAGCCAGGCCCGCTGGGTCAAGACCTACCTTGTTGAAGGCAGTCTCTATGTGCTCGGGCTTGATTCCGAGGCTTGACAGAACAGTCACAGCCTTTTCCTTGTCCCTTATCTTGGCAAGGTTCCTCTTGATGATAGAGGCAAACCAGAGCTCGATCTCATTCTCCAGGAACTTCACATCGTCAGAGGGATTGTGCTTGTCTGTTGCATTGCCCTCAGCGTCTGTTTTCCCTGACGCGTCAACACTCTGTATCAGCATATCAGTCTGTATTATGTCGGTTAAAAACTTGTTGCCCAAGCCTTTCCCCTCGTGGGCTCCCGGAATCAGGCCGGCAACATCCCAAAGCTTCACGGGTATCATCCTTGTGCCATTGACGCACTGGGAATTCTTGGGGCTGCACTTCAAACCCAATTCCTTGCAGGGACAGGGGGAAGTCACGTAGGCAACGCCGACATTGGACTTGATCGTGGTGAACGGCCTTGATGATATGGGGACGTCTATCATGGTCGACGACTTGAAAAAGCTTGACTTGCCCGACGACGGCTTACCGCATATAGCAATTTCCATTTAAAATCACAAGACATTTTATATTATCTTTAACAATACAAAACAATTTATATTAAGATTTGATTAATATATCCTTATGCGAACTCCCCTGTGCGATAAATGCTTAACATCTAAAAAATTATGCGATACATGTTACTCCAAACTAAAAAGCAACGAGCTGACTGAAAAGGAAATCAGCGTTCTGAGATTCATCCACAACCTGAGCAGCAAGACAAGGAGCCTGCGGGACATTGAGATTGTAAAGGTAATAGACAGGGGCGTCCTTCTCATAATAACAGGAAGGGGGGACGCTGCAAGGCTTGTCGGCAAGGGAGGAGCTGTTGTCAAGCTCATAGCAAAAAAATTCAAGAAGTCAATAAGAATACTGGAAGAGGCGACCAACCTCAAGGAGTTCGTGGAGGAGCTGGTAACGCCAGCCAAGGTCAACGGCATAAACACATTGTACAGGGACAACGAGGAGATATTCAGGGTGAGGGTCCCTGAGATTCAGAGGAACCACTTGCTGCTTTCGCAAGAAGACTTCTCCAGCGTCGTGTCAAACTTTTACGACAGAAAGGTCGAGCTTGTTTTTGACATCTAAATTAATTTTATCCTCTTTGCAATCTTCTTTATTGGCAAGGCCAGAACTATCGATCCAATTAGGAATCCGTTTATCGAGCCTGACAAGATGTCAAAGGGATAGTGGACCCCAATGTATATCCTGCTGATGCCCACCAACAGGGCCAATGCGAAGAACAGTTTGCTGAACTTCTTGTAGAACGAGCCGAGTATCACTGTCCCAGAGAACGCCCTTTGAGTATGACCTGACGGGAAGCTGGGGCTGAGGTCCGTCTCAAGGCTGAGGAAATCTAGGTCTGAGAAGTTCTCAAACGGCCTAGGCCTGGAAAACAGGAACTTCAGGAAAAGCAGGGACAGTGTGTCTATTATGAAGGCTAGTACAAGACAGACTGACGCCCTCCTATTGCCTTTTATCCAGAGCATCATTATTGCTAGGATCCAGAATACCGACGAGCCCAGATAAGTTAAAAACATAAATGTGGGATCCAGCAGGGGGTTTGACATTGAATTAATAATGAGGAAAAGCTGCTGGTCAAAAAACATTATCTGCTTCAAGAAAAGCAGGGAGACTGCGTATATCGCAACACCAATAAGTATTTTCTTTTTCAATTCCATAAAACTATTTAGATATAAGGGCAATATATAATGATTTTATGCAGAAGATAATAACTTTGATGATACTGGCATTCATAGTTTTTTCAATAGCAACCGCTTTGCTGCTCTTCGAGTCAATGTTTGGTGGTGGTATAGAAGACTATAGTGTCATAATATGGAACTTTGCGATTTCCATTATCTTGGTCATTGTCACAATAACTGTTGTTGTCTACAGGAGGAGAAGGAAGAAGAAAAGGGAGAAGAAGAAGAAAAAGGAAGTCATGTATTTTGAGACAGAGGGCGGGGGAGACTACAGCACAGAATATTATTGACTTTCTATATATGGTGTAAAGACCTCTGTACAAACCTTGAAAAAAACTTCTTGATAATGAAATGGGTCTGTTTTGATGGGAATACTTGTAAAAGAATTTGTAGAAACATGATTAGACTTTGTGTATTCCTTGAATTCCTTCCCAAATTCTTCCAAAGCCTGTTCGCAATCATGACGTGCTTTCATTACCTTTTCTATTTCTTTAATTTCAATCATAAGAGGAGTGACTCCATAAGCTCCTTTGATATCTGGTACTGGAGGTTTGAACTTTCTTATTTGCCAGTGACTTGTCTTTATATTCTTTCTACCTTCCTTTGTAACATCCAAAGTAGCAATAGGTTTTTTGCTAGGCCCAACTTCGCTAAGGTCTATGGAACATCTTAACAAATCTGTCTGTCCATAGACTACTAAGCCTCGTTCCATAAGATAGAAATATTCCAATGGAAAAATCGGTAATGTAGATGTAGTTATTCCAGGAAGAACCATATATTCGGTTTCTTTTGGCCATCTCACATAGAAAACTCTTTCGCTCATAAAAATTCATATATTATAAAGCTTAAATTCTTATAATGCCGACAAACGTCACTGTTGACTATGCGAAGGCTCAGGAGAGGTATCTTGAGGCAAAGACCAGGGAGGAGAAGATTGCCGCTTTGGAGGAAATGATAAGCGAGGCGCCCTCACACAAGGGTGGGGAGAACCTTAGAAAACAATTAAAGCAGAGGCTGGCAAAGATGAAGCAGCAGAAAGAGGCCAGCACCTCGAGGAAGAGCTTTAACATTCCCAAGAAAGGCAATGCCCAGGTCTGCATTCTTGGCATGACGCAGACAGGCAAATCAACTTTGTTATCCCAATTGACAAACGCTAGGCCGAAAATATCCCCGCACAAGTTCACAACAGAAAAGCCCCAGATAGGGACAGTGGATTATCAGGGTGTGAAAATACAGCTGATAGAGATACCGTCCACGTTCAAGCCGGTGTTCATGAGCATAGCCCACAGCTCTGATGCGTTGATTCTGATTTACAGGAATAAGGAGGATCTGGAAAAAACAAAGGACACCTTGTCAAGATTCAGAATAAGAAAGAAGTTCATAGAAGTTGAGAGAAGCGAAGAGCCTGAGAAGATAAAGGAAAAGCTATGGGGCATTCTTGGTCTGATAAAGATATTCTGCAAGGAGCCTGGACAGAAGCCGGAGAAGAAGCCAATGGTCCTGAAGAAGGGATCAACTGTGGAGGACGCTGCGAGGGATTTGCACAAGGACTTCTCCAAGTACTTCAAGTTCGCAAGAGTATGGGGCTCGTCAAAGTATCCTGGAGAGAAGGTCGGTCCGGAGTACGAGCTGGAGGATGGGGACGTGCTGGAAGTCCACATAACCTGATATGCTATAAATATTTATCAGAATAACTAATAATATGGAGATTTCTAAGAGAAACATGCCGCTGCCTGAAAACTGGTACTCGGCAATAGAGAAGAGCAAGAAGAAGGCAAGGAAGCTGCTGAACCAGGTAATCGCGGTTGACCTTAACACATCCGTTGTTGTGGGCAGGCTGGAGGACGTGGCATTGGACAAGCTCTTCAGGATACAGTATCCGTTCTGTAAATTAACACTAAGCAGCTCAAAGAAGTACAGGACAGACGAGAAGCTGGACAACCCCTCCATAGGCGACCAAGTGGCTTTCGTGAACAAGCCCCAGATGATAATGGACATGACCGAGCTGTCAACAAAGTTCCCTAGGATACACGAGGACACACATGTTGACATAAGAAGGGGGAGGTTCGGATAATGGCTTTGAAGCAGATTACCTCCAAAGAGGACAAGAGTGAGGATAGGGTTCCGTGCCCGAGATGTGGGGAGAAGGCCCTGATAATAGAAGGCAGGTTCATCAGGTGGCTCACCTGCCCGAGCTGCAAGTTCAAGAAGCTCATAGAGAAAGAGGACGAGAACACCAAGGTAAAGATAGTTTCCCTTAAGTAATTATTTTAAATGACACTCATCATAATTCTATTATGTTAAACAATTATTCTCCCAAAATAAGGAATGTTTTGAAAAGTAAGAAGATAAAGGTCGGGAGCAGGATTTCTCTTGTCAAAGGAAAAAAGACTTACGAAGGCCTGCTAATGCCCAGAGCCGAGTTGGGAGACCTGAATTCTGTTGTAATCAAGCTTGACAACGGCTACAACATAGGCATAAGATTCGAGAAAGGGGTTAAGATAAGGAAGAGCAAGAAGAGGGAGCCGAGGAAAATAAAGGATGAGATGAAGTTTGAGACAGGGAAGAACAAGTTCAAGAAGCTGAAATTTGACTCTAAAAAACCCAAAGTGGCTCTTGTGATGACTGGGGGAACCATTGCTTCTAGGGTTGACTATAAGACAGGGGGCGTCAAGGCTCTGGAAAAACCGGAAGAGTTAGTTGCCAACGTTCCAGAGTTGAAAGATATAGTTTTTATCAAGGATGTTTCAACACCTTTCAGGAAGATGTCTGAGGACTTGGGTCCAAAGGACTGGCAGAAGCTGGCAAAGGTTGTTGCAAGGGAATTGAACAAGAACAAGGGAGTTATAATTGCGCATGGGACAGACACAATGCACTACACGGCCGCTGCCTTGTCTTTCATGCTGAAGAATGTTTCCAAGCCGGTTGTGTTAGTAGGATCACAGAGGTCTTCTGA
>CAYQXC010000028.1:7355-7758 GCA_964421545.1 uncultured archaeon
ACAGAGGAAGCTCTGACTCCTCAATGAACCTTATCTGTGCTGCACATGTTGCTGTTTCAGATATCGGCGAAGTTGGGATATGCATGCACGGTTCTACTGATGACCACTACTGCTATTTCACTAGGGGAACGAAGGCGAGGAAAATGCACTCCTCCAGAAGGGATGCCTTCAGGAGCATAAATGAGCCGCCTCTGGCAAAGGTCTACCCTGACGGGAAGATTTCTATTATCAACAAGAACTACAAGAAGAGAAATGATAAGAAGGTAACAGCAGATGTCAAATTCGAGCCCAAGGTCGCCTTGCTGAAGGTTTATCCTGGGAGCAATCCAGAAGTCATGGAATTTTTACTCAAGAAAGGCTACAAAGGATTTGTCATTGAGGGAACAGGACTTGGTCATGTTCC
>CAYQXC010000029.1:0-7540 GCA_964421545.1 uncultured archaeon
AATCCAAAGTCATAAGAGGCAGCCCAATGGAGTTGATCCTCAGGCTGGCAAGAGGACTTCTGCGCACTATCACGGTGTTAGAAAGGGTCCGCATCACATGATGAACACAGAGACTGCTAGGATGAAAAGAATACACGGCGGTCCGCCTGGGTTGAACATGAGGGCAAGGTTCGTGCCCCAAGCAGTTAAAGGTAGAGTGGCACATCCGCCAAAGGTTGAGAAGAAGTGGGAGCAGAAAGTTAACAAGAAGGAAAGAATACTTGCGACAAAGTCTGCAATAGCGGCAACAGCAATCAAGGAAGTTGTCATGGGAAGAGGGCACAAAATAAACGGAGTCAACCTACCAATCATTATTGTTGATGATATTCAAGGCTTCACAAAAACAAAGCAAGTCAAGGACTTTTTAGAGAAGGTCGGGCTTAAGGAAGAAATGGAAAGGGCAAAAGTTAAAAAAGTCAGGGCAGGCAAGGGAAAGGCAAGGGGAAGAAAATATAAGAGGAGAAAGTCAGTTCTCTTTATTGTTTCAGAGGACAAGGGCATTTCCAAGGCAATCAAGAACATTCCTGGAACAGACTTTTCAATTGTCAAGAACTTGAATGCAGAGCTGCTTGCATCTGGAACCCATGCGGGAAGGCTGACAGTGTGGAGCGAGTCTGCAGTTAAAAAGCTAGGTGAGATATATGGCTGAGAAAAAGCAAGAGAGAGCACCTGTTGTTGACCCGTGGACGGTTTTGCTGTATCCACTGCTGACTGAAAAGGCAATTGGCAAGATTGAAACCGAGAACAAGTTAGTGTTTATTGTTAACAGAAAATCAAGCAAGAAACAAATCGGATGGGCAACCGAGAAGGCATTTAATGTTAAGGTCGTTAATGTTAAGACACTGATTGACGCCAAGGGAAGAAAGAAGGCTTGGATAAAGCTTTCAAAGGAGAATCCTGCAGCTGAGATTGCAACCAGATTGGGAATGCTGTGATGATTATGGGTAAACGAATAATCCAAAGGGCCAGAGGCAAGGGAGGACCGCCTTACAAGAGCCCTGGCCACAGGTATCCTGGCAAGATTAGCTACAAGTTCAAGACAGCAAAGGTGATTGACATAATACACGACCCTAGCAGGGACGCACCTTTAGCTAAATTAGAAACAGACAACAAGGAAAGGCTGATAATAGCTGCAGAGGGGCTGAAGGTCGGTGATACTTTGAATATGGAAGGCAAGGTAGAGAAGGGAAATATTTTGCCTTTGAGCAAGATTCCAAAGGGATACTTTGTTTTTGCACTGGAGAACTATCCCGGCTCAGGGCCAAAATTATGTTGCTCCGCCGGCATAAAGGCGTTCATAGTTTCAAACGAGCCAGGCAAGATCATTGTTCAGATGCCCTCAAAACAATTCAAGACCTTTAATCCAAAATGCTTGGCAACGGTCGGCGTTGCTGCGGGCGGCGGGAGGGGAGAAAAGCCGTATGTCAAGGCTGGTCAAGTCTATCATGCAATGAGGGCAAGGAACAAACTTTGGCCAAGAGTGACTGGGGTAAAGATGAATCCTGTTGATCATCCTTTTGGTGGTAAGGGTAACCCAGGTATACCAATGACAACCTCAAGGCACGCCCCGCCAGGAGCAAAGGTGGGTTCAATAGCAGCGAGAAGGACTGGCAGAAAGAAGAGGAAGTGATGATTATGGCTAGAATATTTACATACAGGGGAAAAACAGTTGAAGAACTGAAAACAATGAGTCTTGACGATTTCATAAAGATGCTCCCTTCAAAAGAGAAAAAGAAAATGCTCAAAGGCCTGAGCGAGAAGGAGAAGAAATTCTTGGGAAGGCTCAAGAATTCTGACAAGCCTGTTAGGACACATCTGAGGCAGATGATTATTATTCCTGAGATGTTCGACAAGACTGTCATGCTCCACAGCGGCAAGGAGTGGGTAAGGCTCATAATTAAACCTGAAATGGTTGGTCACAGGATGGGAGAATTCGTGCTTACAAGAAAGAGGGTTCTCCACAGCGCGCCCGGTGTGGGTGCTACCCGTGCATCAAAGTTCTTGCCATTGAAGTGATGATATGAAATACGCAATTACCAACAGAACAGCTTGTGCCTCAAGCACCTTGAGGATATCTTTCAAGAACGCGGCAGAGGTGTGCAAGAAATTAAACAAGAAGAAGCTCGTGGAGGCAAAGAAATTTTTAACTGATGTAGTGAACCAGAAATCCGCAATAAAAAGGAAATACTACTCAAAGACCTCAGAGGAGATACTGGATGTTTTGAAGCAGTTGGAGTTCAACGCGAGGAAGAAGGAGCTAGACGCTGACAACATGTTCCTCTTCATATCAGCCCACAGGGGCCCGACAATGCACAGGGCCAGGAGAAGGTGGAGGAAGTTTGGGTCAAGGATGAAATCATGTCATGTTCAAGCAGTATTAAGTGATAAAGATGGCTTTGGAAAAAAGGTTCGTGAAACAGGGAATAAGGGATAGGGACGTCGAGGAGTTTTTGGCAAAGGAGTTTGCTAGAGCAGGCTATAGTCATTCCCTGATACAGAGAACCCCGCTAAGCATAAGGATAACAATCTTTGCCAGCAAGCCCGGCCTGATAATAGGGAGGGGCGGCAAGAACATAGAGATGATGACAAGAATTCTGAAAGAGAGGTTCGGGTTCGAGAATCCTCAGATGGATGTTCAGGAAGTTGAAAACTCCGATGTAGACTCGCAAATTATTGCTAAGTGGATGGCGTCTGCTATTGAAAGAGGTTTGAAATACAAGAGAGTTGCCAATATAGCTTTGCAGAGGGTCATGAACTCGGGCGCAGCAGGAGTAAGGATAAGGGTATCAGGGAAGATTGGTGGCGATATGGGAAGGACAGAGAAGTTCTCCGCAGGATATTTGAAATATTCAGGAGAGCCGTCCGAGTCTATGGTTGATACTGCCTACTCTCAGGCAAACCTCAAGCTAGGAATGGTCGGTATCCAAGTTAGGATAATGAAGGAAAGGCCAAGATATATTGAAATCAGGGAGAGAGAGGAGGAACCTGTTGAAGAAGCCCAACCAGAAGAGCAAGAAAAGAGCGCGGAGCCTGGAGAGAAAACCGAGGAAACTCCAAAGGAACAAGTGAAGGAAAAAACAAAGAAGAAAAAACCAGAGAAAAAGAAAGCAAAGACAAAGAAGAGAAAGGTAAAAAAGGAAAAGGGTGAGAAGATTGGCAATACTGAAGAAAAAGCAAATGAAGGAAATGAATGATGCTGATTTAGTTAAGCGTTTAAGCGAACTAAGATTAGAGTTAGCAAAGGAAAAAGGACAAATTGCTATTGGTGGGACTGCCAGCAATCCTGGAAGGATCAAGGAGACCAAGAAGACAATAGCAAGGCTGCTAACTGAAATAAAGAGGAGGGGTGAAAAAACTGTCTGAAGTATGTCCCATTTGTGGCTTGCCAAAGGAGCTTTGCATTTGCGGGGCAATAGCAAAGGAAGAGGCCAAGATAAAGGTCTTCGATGTAAAAAGAAGGTTCGGAAAGAAAGTGACCATAGTCGAGGGCATTGAGGAGAAGGCAAATCCCAAACAACTTGCAAAGAAGCTCAAGACAAAACTCGCATGCGGCGGAACCTTCAAGAACGGAAGAATAGAGCTGAGGGGGGAGCACAAGAAGAAGGTGAAGCAGCTCTTGATTGAGTCGGGCTTCCCGGAAGAAAAAATCGAGGTCGAGTAGAATGATTTCAGCCAAGAACCTGATAAGGCACGAGCTCATAGGCTTACCAGTAGAGGTCGTCAATAGCAGTAACGAATTCCAGGTCGGAATAAAGGGAATGGTCGTTAACGAGACAAAGAACCTCCTGGTCATTGAGACCAAAAAGGAAGTGAAAAAAATTCAGAAAAAAGGATCAAGCTTCATATTTAAAATCCCGAGCGGAAAGAGAGTCAAGGTCGATGGCAAAAGAATTGCCGCAAGGCCCGAAGACAGGATAAAACTCAAGGTGAAAAAATGGTAAAGCAAAAAGTCAGGAACATCGGAATAGAGGCAAAGGCTCCAGAAGATTTTTGCAGTGACAGCAAGTGCCCGTGGCACGGCACGCTAAGTGTCAGAGGCAGAGTCTTGAAGGGAATTGTTACTAGCGCCAAGGCTCCAAAGACAGTCATTGTAAGATGGGACTTCCACAGGTTCATGCCGAAGTACGAGAGGTATGAAAGGAAGCACAACAAGGTCGCGGCTTATTGTCCTGAATGCATTGATGTGAAGAAGGGCGACACAGTAAGGATTGCAGAATGCAGACCATTGTCAAAAACAAAGAGGTTTGTTGTTATTGAGGTAGTCAAATGAAGCCAATATCAGCCAGAATAACAAATGGATTGCAAGTTGAAAGTTACTTGAAATGCGCAGACAACACAGGGGCTAGCACGCTCCAGATAATTGCTGTGAAGGGATACAAGGGCGTGAAGACCAGACACCCAAGATGCGGGGTGGGAAACTGGATCATCTGCTCTGTCAAGAAGGGAGACCCGAAACTGAAGCACCAGGTCGTTCATGCTGTTGTTGTCAGGCAGAGAAAGGAGTACAGGAGAAAAAGCGGGATAAGGGTCAAGTTCGAGGACAATGCCGCTGTGCTGATAAACGAGAAGGGAGAGCCAAGGGGAACAAAAATCAAAGGACCAATAGCAAAGGAAGTTGTTGAGAGATATTCAGTTATAGGCAAAATAGCTACAACGGTGGTATGATGAAGTCAAAAAGACCGGGAAAACAGAGAAAGGCCATGTATCAGGCTCCGTTGCACATGAAGCACAAGCTCATGTCAGCTCACTTGTCAAGGGAACTGAGAAAGCAGATGAACAAAAGGTCCCTCCCTGTTAGAAAGGGAGATGAGGTCAAGGTAATGAGGGGGAAGTTCAAGGGAACCACGGGAAAGGTTTCGAAAGTCGACTTAAGTAAATTGAAGGCCTACATTGAGAATGTGAAAAGGAAAAAAGTCTCAGGCGAGGAGGTTTTTGTTCCAATCCATCCCTCAAAGTTAATGATAACTAATCCAAATATGGATGATCCAAAAAGGAAAAGGGTAGTTGACAGGAAGAAAAAGGTGAAAAAGAATGGCAAGGCTTAAAAGATTAGCAGCGCCCAAGTGGTGGCCAATCAAGAGAAAAGTAAAGAAGTTCGTAGTCTCGCCTAGAGGCTCTCACCCAAAGGAATCTTCACTGCCGCTCCTTGTCTTGATAAGGGACGTCCTGAAACTGGCAGAGACAAGCAGGGAAGCAAGGAGAATAATCAAGTCAGGGGAAGTTCTCATTGACAACAGGAAGATGAAGGACACTAAGTACGGTGTTGGTCTTTTGGATGTAATTGAGATTCCTTTAATGAAAAAAGTTTGGAGAGCTGTTCCAGAAAACGGCTTGAACTTTATTGAAATACCTGCCAAGGAGGCAAGGCTGAAGATATGCAAGATAGTTGGCAAGAAGACCCTGAAGGGGAACAAAAACCAGCTGAACTTGAACGACGGCAGGAACATTCTGACAGACAAGAAATACTCCACTTACGATTCATTGCTGATAGAATTGCCAGAGCAGAAGATAGCTGACCACCTGAAGTTTGAAGAGGGTTCTTTGGTGCTTGTAACCGGGGGTAAGAACGCTGGCAAACTGGCCAAGATAAAAATCATAGAGAAGGACAGGATATGGCTTGAGGGCGAGAAGCTGTTCGAGATTCCAAAGGGAATGGTTGTTGTCGTAGGCAAGGATAAGCCGATTATAAAGTTAAAGTGATTATATGAATCCAATGAGAAGCATCCGAATAGAAAAAATAACAGTGAACATAGGCTGCGGGGACTCGGGAGAAAAATTAGAGAAAGCCAAGCAGCTTTTGGGAGAGCTGACAGACAAGAAGGTTGTTGTTACAAGAACTCATGACAGAACAACATTCGGGATGGCAAAGGGAAGGCCAATAGGATGCAAGGTCACGATAAGGGGCAAAGACGCCAAAGATTTTTTAAAGAAGGCTCTGGAGGCAACTGAGAAAAAGCTTCCAAGAACTGTCTTTGACTCGACAGGCAACTTCTCCTTTGGTGTGAAGGAGCACATTGACATTCCCGGGGTCAGGTACGATCCCAATATTGGAATCTTCGGCATGGACGTTTCCGTTACATTAGAAAGGCTGGGATTCAGGGTCAAGAGAAAGAGACTGTCTTCAAAAATCGGTAGGAAGCATCTTATCAAGCCAGAAGAGGCCATTGAGTGGGTCACAAAAAATTTCGAGGTGGAGATAGTATGAGACAAATTACAGCTTTAATTTTGACGGCAGTTGCTATTGTCGGTGTAATAGTAATAGTGCAGGAGTTCTACTGTGCGGCCGAGGAAAAGGTTTACGAGTATTCGGCTACGGACTTCATAGAGCCAGATGAAAGATTTACTTTTTGTGACATTGACGATGACTGCTTTAAGTTCAAGGGATCCGCATGCCCAATTGATTCAGGCGGAGTCGAGGTGTGCGTCCATAAAAATTATGTCCAAGAATACAACTCGGTTATAGAAGAGGCTGCTGGAAAACATTGGGAGCGTGGCTGCCCGGAGATATACATGGTGACTAACAGGACTTGTAGTTGCATTGATAATGTTTGCACCTTAGTGTGATATGATGAAAGCGAAAAAAAGAAAATTCGGTAGGGGAAGCAGGGTCTGCAGGCGCTGCGGGAGGCGCGGAGCCATCATTAGGCAGTACGACCTTTACTACTGCAGGCAGTGTTTCAGGGAAGTTGCAAAAAAATTAGGGTTTAAAAAGTATTCGTGATGTTATGAGGCATGATCTGCTGTCAGACGTTTTGTCTGCAATAAAAAACGGGGACAAGGTGGGTAAGAGAGAGACTATTACGCCCTCGTCCAAGTTTGTGAAGAATGTTTTGCTGATTTTGCAGAAGCACAACTACATCGGGGACTTTGAGTACATTGACGACAGGCGCGGCGGGAAATTCAAGATACAGCTGCTTGGCAAGGTCAACGACTGCAAGGCAATAAGGCCGCGGTATTACATAAAGATGGAGGACTACGAGAAATTCGAAAAAAGATTCCTGCCAGCGGCCGGCATGGGATTCATAATAGTCTCCACATCAAAGGGCCTGATGCTCCACTCAGAGGCAGAGAAGAAAGGGATGGGGGGAACTCTCATAGCATTTGTTTATTAGTGATATTATGGAAAAGACAGTCGAGATTCCAGAAGGCATTGAAGTTGAAGTTGATAACTTCAAGGCTAAAATAAAGGGACCTAAAGGTTCTCTAGAGAGGGACTTCTACAGTCCTCTTTTCAGAAAAGAAATTACAATCAAAAAGAATGACAATATCATCTCCATAGCAACGGAGTCCAAAAGAAAAAAGGTCAAGGCAATGATAGGGACAATTGAGGCGCACATGAACAACATGTTCAAAGGCGTGACAGGAGGCTTTACTGTAAAGCTTAAAATAGTCTACATGCACTTCCCTTTCACGCTTAAGATTTCAGGGAGCGAGATTTTGGTGGACAACTTTTTGGGAGAAAAGCTTCCAAGGAAAACCAAGATTGTCGGTGACTGCAAGG
>CAYQXC010000030.1:0-7257 GCA_964421545.1 uncultured archaeon
GTATTGCCAGCCTTTCCGATATGTGTGCCAGCGATATTGAGCCCGTCTTGAGAACTGAGTAGATGTATATTCCCCACGGGTCGAAATCTGTCAAGATGTAAACAGGAAGCTTCAGTTCTTGGTTCATCCTTTTGAGCAGTCTCCTTATTCCCCTTGTTGCCTGACCCTGGGACGCGATTATAACGCAGTTCATCTTGTCCCATAATTTATCTTCATGCAGCCTTTCCCACACTGCAGCCTTTTCCATGTAGATTATGAACTTGGCATCCACTTTTTTGAATTCAATTTCCTCGACATTGGAGGGAATGGCCCACCCACCACTTCCTAGTTTTGACCAGTCAATAAGGTCCCCTTTGTCCTTTATTACAACCCTGCCTGCAGCTGCTCCTAGTTTGTTTGCGTTTATGTGAAGTTGTTCTCTGAGAAGGTTTGTTATTAGCTCAAGGTCTTCAACGGCCTTGTTCGACTCATCCTGCTCGTTGACTATGTCTATGTTGGAATCAGGAAGCGTCCTTCTCATTGCATAGAAAACCTCTCTCAGGCTAACATGCTTGTTGACATCAAGCAACTGCTTTGCCAGCGCAGCAACCTCAGCAGTCTGTGTGAACTTCCTCACATGAGCAACATTGAAGAAATACCTTTTTGACTTGTTTAATCCAAGCTTCAGTATCCTGTTCTTCTCATCATAATAAACATTAGACAGGCTTCTCACAGGAACATCCATTGAGGGATTCTTCTCACTCTCAATATCCTTCACTATCTTCTGACCAAGTTCCTTAAGATTTTTCTTCCCCTGCTTCAGCTTCTCCGTTTTCGCCATTTTTAGTACCTCTCTTTAATAAGTCTTCCAGACCTTTTCTGATTTTCCCTTCAGGCGTGTCTGTTATTTTTGACAAGGCTATTGCAACTTCTGGTATGTATTTCTCGAACAAGTTCTTCCTTTTTTCAAGTTCGTGCCTCTTTTTCCTTCTGGAAATGTAGATCCTCAGCTTTCTGCCTGCGTCCTGCAGGGCCAGTTTGATTTCCTTTACAATTACAGGGTAGCTTGCTATTGCCTGCTTCCCCTCTGAAGTGTATGGAACCCAGACAGATGCGAAATGAACAGTGATTGCCACAGGACCGTTTGGTATGGAGCCGCCTGACTGCTGCAAGCCGTATCTTCTCCAGTCAGTCTGCTGCACAGCCTTGGTTATTGCGCAGTCTCCCTTATGATACATCAGGGGGACCTTGTTTGCGAATCTTAGAACTTCAGCCTTGCCTTTTGGGTTGAGATTTCCGCCGTATGCTATTCCAACCTCAACAGCAAACGGCCTTCCCCTGTATACAGTCGGTGATCTTGATATCGCGACAAAATATTCTGCGTCTATTTCTTTTTTCATGCCTTTTTCTATCATGTCTTCCCCTATTTGGGACAGGCAGTCTGTTGCTGGGGCAATGAGCTTTATTTTCTGCATTGCGTTGTGCAGTTTAACAATGTCGTCATGTGTCAGGTTCATCGGCTTCTTCTTGGGATCAATTTTTGCCAGTTTGAATATCTGTCCAGCTGAGGTGTATCCTATTCTCGAGAACTCTTTTTTCAAAAACCTTTTTATGTCCTTCTCCTTTGACATCTTTGCCATTCTTCTTAGAATTCCCAGCTCAACTCCGTGCGGATGGGGCTTGATTTCCCTCGGCATCTTGGGCAGGTTTTTCACTCCCCTTGAGAAGGTTATCTTTCCGCCCGGGCCGTTGTAAACTATTTTTGCATAGGGATTCATTATTGCTGTCTGCTTCAGGTATTCAGGCACAGACTGACCCTTTTCTATGTACCTCGCCTCCATCTCCATCTCGATTTTTATCCCGTGCCAGTTTTTAGGGTTCTTGATTTTGTTAGAAGAAATTATTTGGGGCTCGTTTTTGATTACATCAAGCATTAAGACAAGCTCTGTAATGTCCTTTCCTATGCTTGATGCTATCTTAATGGGCTTGCCTGTTGTCAGTTGAGAATATAAGATTGCTCCTGCAACCCCAATTCCCTGGGTGCCTCTTGCTTGCCTTAGCCTATGAAACTTGCTTCCGTAGAGAAACTTAGCAAAAGCCAGAGATATTTTCTCTTCAACTATTCCCGGCCCGTTGTCCTCGACTTTCAAGCGAAACCTGCTCTCTCCTGTCTGCTTTATGCTTACCTTTATGTCTGGCAGTATGCCTGCCTCTTCGCAAGCATCGATTGAATTGTCTACAGTTTCCTTTACAGCAGTCAGCAAGGCCTTTGTGGGATTGTCATAACCTAAAAGGTGCCTGTTTTTCTCGAAGAATTCAGCCACAGATATTTCTTTCAGACTTTTTCCCATTTCCTTTGCGTTTTTCGAATTATCCGCCATTTTTGACCACTCAATTCAATTGACACTTATTCCTTTTAAACTTAATTGCATTTTCTAGAAGTTAAATCCTATTTTTTATATAAATATACTTGTCTCTAATATAAGTTTGTCTTCAACTTATTCAAGGTGAGAAATATTTTAGAAACAGTGACGGTTCCTCAAGAAAGAATAAAGGTAATCAAGGACAGGCCTGTCAATCATAAGATAGAAGAGAAGCTCAATGTCAAGATAGCGTTCCAGGACAACTTGGTTGAAATCAGGGGCGAAGGTATAGAGATTTTCCAGGCAAAGTGCGTAGTGAGGGCAATAGGCAGGGGGTTTGCTCCTAAAAAGGCCTTCAGGCTGTTTGACGAGGAGGAAGTTCTGGAAGTGATAGAGCTGGAGGGCTTCAAGGACAATAAGTTGAAGCTGATAAAGTCAAGGTTAATAGGTACCAGAGGCAAGACAAGGATAATTATTGAGAAGGACAGCGGTTGCTTCATGTCAGTGTACGGCAAGACAGTGTCTTTGATAGGCAAATACAAACAGCTCGAGATAGCCAGAGAAGCGGTCAGCATGATACTCAGGGGTTCAAAGCATTCAAAGGTATACGGCTTCTTGCAGAAGGTAAGGAACTATTAGTATGAAGTTCTGTTTTTTGTGTGGGAAGGAGACAAATGATTTGGTGAAAGGTTATTGTGAAGATTGCTATAACAAGGAATTCAAATTGGTAGAAGTTCCTGAGCAATTGACTTTCACAATATGCAGCAGGTGCGGTCGCATAAAGCACAGGAACAACTGGGAGGATATTGATGTTGGAGAGCTTCTGAAGGACAAGATTAAGGTTCTGGGAAGAAATGTTAGCATTAGGATAAAGAAGAATGATGTTCTGCATCTTGCTGTCAAGGGCTATTTTAACAATTCTAAGAAAATGAAGAAGGAAGAGTATGACATTGTTCTCAAGCCAAGAAAGAAAGTATGCCTTGACTGCACGAAAAGAAGCGGGGGTTATGTAGAGGCTATCATACAGCTGAGGGGCAATACAACCGAGGCCATGGATTTCATAGATGATAGAATAATAAAGGAGAACCAGACTTTCAAAGTTGAAACTGTCAAGAATGGTCTGGACATATATTTGGCAAACAAGAATTTTGCTGAGAGAGTGACAAACGAGGTAAGAAGGAAATTTAATGCAAGAATAAAAAAGAATTACAAGCTGGTTACAAGAAAGAAGGGTAAAGATATTTATAGAAGCGTGATGTTAGTAAGGATTGATTGAATGGAAGAGCAGATTATAAGAGTGAGAATGCCCAGAAAAGGTGAAGTTCTGGGAACTGTTAACGCCCTCTTGGGAGGCGGAAGAATGGAAGTCAAATGCGATGACGGCTTTACCAGAATCTGCAGGATACCAGGCAGAGTAAGAAGGAGAATGTGGGCCAGGGCCGGCGATCTGGTATTAGTGAAGCCCTGGATAGTGCAAACCGAGGAAAGGGCAGACGTTATCTGGAAATACTCAAGGGCGCAGTCAATGTGGATTAAGAGAAGAGGCCTGCTGAAGAAAATATCCTTAGACTAATTCTTTAGAAAAAGTGAAATGGTTTAGTATACCTTCTGTGCCTAGAAAGTGCCAAAGAAATTCCAGTTTTTCTATAACTCTAGTTATCCCTTATGTAAATGTAGTTATTCTTTTATATTAATCAAGTTATAATAAGAATAAGTAGAGTTTACAGGTGGTTTTTTGCCCAAGAAAATTTACGATTACCCTGACGAGGAGAGGTTGGAGATACTTGTCTTAGCTAATTCTCCCTGCACGCCAACAGATTTGCTGAGAATAGAGAAAATACCTGTAAAGCCCAACACCTTGGAGACAATCAGGAAGAAGCTTGACTGGCTTTCCAATGAGGGCAAAATAATGAAGAGGAAAGTGGCCCAGGCCAATGTCTACTGGCATATCAGCATAGAGCATTACAAGAAGAGGACTCTGACAAAGGCCATGAAGGAAATTGTCAGGATTGATGGAAAAACAGAGGAAGCTTAGACAATATTCCACAGGGTAATTTCCAGTTCTGCTGTTTCTGGCATGTCGCAGCACAAGGAAAAGAATGAGGAGACTGTTGCGGTTTCCTTGGTCGTGTAGACGCTTCTTGCAACCCAGTCGTCGTTTCTGGAAATTATAGCAGATTTCAACAATGCTATGTATTCGCTGCTAAAGGGGAAGTCTGAAATCCATATTGCGCTTCCATTTGACGTCATTTCTGCTTGGCCAGTTGGCACACTGACTGCATTTTGGTTTCCTGCAACATCAGCCGCTTCTGAAAAATCTTTAAATACAAAGCCAGTATCCGATGCTTGGACATTTGCTTCTGCTTTTCCAGACCATATTTCCTTGACTTTAAAAGAATAACTGCCACCGTCTGGTCCTGTTAAGTCAAAAGTATCGCCTTTGCCAACATATCTAAAGTCAGACCTGTCAGGTTTTGTTATGTTTATCATGTTTCCTATATAGTATACAAGCCATTGGTTCTCCCAGATGTACCATTCCGTAGTCAGATTAAAACCGATTCCCAAAAAATATTTTTCTATGTCCTCTGTCGAGGGATCATATGTAGTGAAATAATTATTGCCGCCTGCAGAAGACGCAGGGGTTAATCCGAAAATCTCATTAAAATCAGCATTATTGTTGCTATATGTTGCGTTTATTCCGACAACAGCACCGCCAGTATTCAAGTAATCCATAATTTCTGTCTTCTGTGCTGTGTATCCAGTATAATCAACAAAAACAATAGCGTCATAGAAGTTTGGAACACCATTTGTTATGTCAAATTTCTCAACAAAAAAATTGATCCAGCGGCCGTTCACATAAGCGGGTGTCAGAAGTCCCCGAATATAGTCGCACTGTGGAGCCTTGGCACAGCCGACTATTATATTAGATTTAGGCGAACCCTTGACAGTCAGACCGTAGCCAATGTTTGGCAGTTTGATATTTTCAATCAAATCTACAGAGTTTTCGTCCAATATTTTTACAAAATGGCTGTCGTCCTGCCTCAAAAAATTCAGTATGTTGTTCCCAGCGTCTATTAGGTCAGAGCTTTCCCAGCTCTGCTTCACCCTGATGGCAAAGAAGGTGCTTAAGACAACTACCATCAGTATTGCTGCGATTGCTATCTCCAACAAATAGACAAAACCTTTCATTTTACCACAGCTCCAAGGAGACATTGCCGTAGTCGCCTTCTATCTCAACGTATTTCACTTCAATTGCTGTTGCTGGATTTAGATTCTCATTGCCGCAGAACAACAGCAGGTTTGTGGAATTATAGATTTTCAGCCTGTATGATTTAAGGAGGAAGTTGTCTAATATATTACAGTTCGAATTTAGCATGTCTATCTTGCTTATGGAAAGGCTATGTGGTTCATATGCCAGCCCGACTCTTTCAACGTTCGATGGATTCCAGTTCAAAGGTTCCCCGCTGTCCTCAACAAGTATTGTTATTGAATTTAAGGCCTTTGACTTCAAAATGTCAGCATTTGAGTCTGTCAGCAGGCCCGAGAAAGTTATGTTGGTCTGGTTTACGATGAATGTTATTATTATTGAAAATATCAGGATGCCAGCAATGAATTCAATTCTTATCTGACCGAGCATATTATCCCATGATACCGAACAGTATTAGAGCCATAAGTATTCCAAAGCCGGAGATGGTCATTACAATGCTGTGCTTGACGCCAGCGTAAACAGAGCCCTCGCCTATCTGTCCGGCCACCAGGCCTGAGAAGATGCCCTGCACAACTGCCATTACGAGGAACAGTGCATTGTAATAGCATGTTCCGCCTTCCTTTAGACCGAACATCTGGCATATAACAGAAAAAATCGAGCAGTTTATGCAATAGATGTTGCCGCTGCCCTCGCAAGCCACGCAGGGGTCACTGAATTCGAATATTCCTCCCATTCCCCCGCCTGCTGCTTGTCCGGTCTGTTCGCCCATGTTCAGCAGCGGTATAAGTGTTTGGGAAAGCCCAATGACAATCCCAATGAATATGAAGTATATGGCATACATGATAAAGGTGTGCTGCGCAGTTACAGAGCTCCTCTCCTTCTCAGCCTCCTTTATGGCTGTTATGTCTGATGCGGTTGCTTCCATTGTCCTTCCAATGTCCCCTCCAGATACATAGGTCTCGTTTATTATCCTGACAACCCTTGTTATGAGCTTTGACTTCTTCATCCTTCTGGAAAAATTCAGGAACACGTCCTGCACTCTCAAACCCCATGATAGTTGGTTGTAGACCTTTTTTATCTCAGGCGTCAGCTTGCCGTAGTCAGTTTTTGCTGCCTGTCTCAGTGACTCGTGGAGGGTTAATCCAACTTTCTGCGACTCGGCCAGATCAAGCAAGAAAATTGGCAGCTGATCTTCTATGGCCTTGATTTTAGAATATTCAAAATAAGAAAGGAGTACTAGAGGAGCCACTCCTGTTATGGTTCCAAGAACAATGAGGTTTCCCATTATTCCCGGCTCTTGGTAGAAGATTAATCCAATGACAATTATTACAGCTGCTGCTATCAAGGGTATTCTTTTGTAATCTATATTGAACCCTTCCTTATTGGCTTTTCCCTTTTTAGGCTTTCCCGAGCCAAATTTTAACTTATCGTTTAAATCGATTTTCATTTTATCACATGGTTGGCGATATTGACTTCACTAGCAGTATGAAACCTATTGAAACAAACGGCAGAATAACAAAAACAACTAGGAACTGCAAGAATATCATTAACAGGTTCGACCCGCCCCCTATTATTGACATCAGGGCTGTCATGATTATAAAGAATATTGAACCAATCAGCACGACAGTCAGGTAAACCTCTATGAGCATTGACAAGGTTCTGGAATACTTCTCTAATTTTCTCCTGTACTCTGCTATGAAAAGCCTG
>CAYQXC010000031.1:0-5995 GCA_964421545.1 uncultured archaeon
GGTCAGCAGTAACCACATTCTTATTCTTCAGCCTGCACTTGATGTACTTCTCCGTATAGTCCCTGTCGTCGTACGTTCCCGTCCCTATCTTGTTCTTGAGGACCAGTAAATCATCCCCGCAGCAGTCAGGCACCCCCAGCTTGGGATCAGCGGAATATTGGTCCAGATAGCACGCGTGCTTGAAGCTTATCACCATTTTCTTGCCTGCTTCCCTGGCTATCCTGTAGAAGGTCTTAAATCGATCAACATCCTTGAAGTTGAAGTCCACTATTGACAATTTCTTGGCTTTAGTCAGGATATTCTTGCCCTTGGCATAGACATCAGCCTCGGTTGTCTTATCTTCTCTTTCTTTAATGCGGGTCCCCTCGGTTATCAGGGCTATTGGCTTCGCCTGCGAAGCCTTGGAGACGAAGTCTTTTGTTAATCGTGGGTTGGTTCCATGCAATCTAAGGTCTCCTGTGTAGACTATGGGTCCGGAGGATGTGTGAATAATGAAGCCATATGCCCCGGGAACACTATGATCAACGTGGACCGGCTCTATCTCCAGGTTTCCAATCTTAACCTTGTCTCCTGTCCTGAAGGTCTCGAATCTTCTCACTATTGCCGGCTTCCTGTAGTCCTCCCTGAACAGGGGCCTCTTCTTGAAGTTGAGGACCTCGTTCTCTATTGACCTTTTCGACTGCTCGTCTATTGCGTTCAAGAGTCTCAAGGTCGTCTCCCCGCAGTAAATCGGGATGTCCTTGTGAATAAAGGAAACATAGTTGGTGTGGTCTGCATGTCCGTGTGATAATAGGACGCCATCTATTTCAGGCTCTTCCGGCTTTCTTCCAAAATGCTTTAGCAAGTCCTCACGATAGACTCCCTTGATGTCAGGTATCAAACCCATTGTCAGGAAGTCGCCGATGCCGTTGGCTGTTCTAGGTGTCAGAAACTCCTCGAAGAACTCTTGACGTTTTCCAAACGACATCCCGAAGTCCAGAAAGATTTTGGTGTCCCCGTCCTGTAAAAGAATCTTGTTGCCTCCAATCTCTTTCACTCCGCCGTAGAATGTCAACGAGACCATGAGAATAATTGGAAAACTATAGATTTAAGACTTCATCTTGCTGTCAATCTTCCTTGCCAGGGAATCGGACTGTTTCCCATCAAAATAAATCTCCCCACAGTTGGAGCATTCCATGCATTCTTGCTTCTCTATCCTTATCTTCCCAGGATTGCTTCTCTCGAATTCCATGTCCTTTCTGGCAGTCCTCACATCGCTGCCGCCGCACTCTATGCATTTGATGCTTTTCATGTCAATCTCCCGTTTCATAGTTGTCCCCCGTTTCTTAAATTCTTAATCCTCTCATACTTGTCGATGTCAGGTCTCTGGCTGAAGAATATGGTCTTTGCCACTATAACTTCCTTCTCCTCAACAACAGGGACAGTTATCAGCCTTTGGTTGGGAAGTGGGAATATGCATTTGAAGCCGTCCTTGTCAGGTATGATGACACCCGAATGTTTCAGCGCCTCCTCTGTTATACTCTTCCCGTTCCCGAAGCCGCACTCGTCGAAAATACCCTTCAGTATAGCCTTCTCCATGAAGTGCTTGGTGAATATTATCTTCTTCCTCCGTTCCATGAAGTCTTTTGAGTTTTCATGTGTATATTCAAGATTCACCGTCGCTGGTGGTAAAAGATTCAATGCTTGCCAGCGCTCCAATTTTATTTATTCTTTAATAAAACAATTTAAACAGATTTCAATAAATGTCCAAACCTCTCGGTTTTGTTATATCAAAGCATTCCTTAGATTTTTATAACCTCTCGCAATTGCAGTTGGAGTTGTGTTCGCAGCGTCGGCCAGTTGGCTTTGGGTTTTCCTTTCATTATTCACCAAGCAGGCCAAGTATAATGCAGACGCGCCCAAGATAGAGGGATTCTTTCCTGATGTAAGCCTCTTTTTCCTAGCCTCTTTGAGTATCAATAAAGCATCAGTCTGTGATTTTTCGGAGATTCTGGCCCTTTCCCCGATTTTTGAAACATAAATCTCAGGTTCAACAACAGGCACATCAATGACGCCTTTTTTAATCAAGAGATTATAGTAATGTGCAATATCTGCCTTGTCAACGAGGCTATTTTTCTCAACATCTTTCAGGGTTATTGGAGATTCTGTCATGCGACAGGCCCCGTAAACCGCAACTGCTGGAAGCGGTTCGTATGACCTGCCATGGTCTAGATTTTTTTCTAGGAACCCCTTTACAATGGTTTCGGCTGTTTCTCTTGCTGACGTGGAAATGTCTATTACGTCTGAAAGACGCATGACTTCAGGCATTATGCTTTCCAGTTTTCTGTCAGCTGGAGAAGATTCATAGCACTTTCTCAATAAACCCTTTATGTTCACTTCCTTTACTTTTCTTGACATATCTTCCTATTGAACACAAAACAATTTAAACGAATTCTTGGATAAGAAGAAAACCGCAGGTTCTCCTTTTTATCCTTTAATTTTCAAAGGCAAGCCAGCGCTCCGATTATTTCAATCTACTGAGCGTTGACAATAATACTGCTCCCTTCTCCCTAAGTCCTTTAATCTCATCCTGTGAGAAGCAGAATATATCAAGCGGACTCTTCTTGAAACTATTGTAACATGCCTCCATTCCTGGGCACGACTCTCTTACCAGAACCATATCTATGTCACTGCCTGTGACATCACTATCCCTGGCAAACGACCCAGCAAGATACACTTCTTTGATGTGTGGCATCTCCCCAAGCTTCTCAACAGTCTCGTCAATTAACTCCAGCTTTTTCTCTTTTGGCATTATTTCTTTCCTGTTCTTGTACACCTCTCTCTTCATGTTCTCGTACAATCTCTGCTTGTATTTCGTCCTTTCCTCCTTTGATAAGCCCCGGATGTCATAATCTTCAGCTATTATGCCCTCGTTTCTCATCTCCTCAAGTTCCCCCGCCGAGACGCACCTTATGATTTTGTCAGTGCTGAAAGCTTCGAAGTCATCATCATCAATTCCCATCTCATTGGAATCAAGGTTGAGATTGGAAACAACAAGCTTCCTGAAGCTCAACTTGTCCTTACCCTTGCTCAGTATCTTGTTGAGCTTCTTGTATATATTGTGAACATCAGCAGGCGGTTTGTATATACTGACAATACCCATGTTCTCCAGCTTCTTAAGGTTATTTCTGACAGTGGACTTAGACCACCTTTCCATACCGTCCAAATTGTATACAAAACAGTAAGGCATTCGGTCTCCTCCGTCTCCGTCAAAGCCAACACCATTTACAACATGACCAACTAATGTATAGAGACATGTGCCCTCTCTTGCACCTGTTTTTTCTATTATTTCCTTTCTAAGCTTTTTCTTCCCTGCCTCTACCTTGATGGTAAAATTGTCCATATAGTTAGTTCTCACCAAGTAATCGCCTTGTGGCGAGGTCATCACTCCATCCAATGGGAACCTGCAACCCCATTCTCTGGGTGCATTGAAATCTTTATTTTTCATAGATTTCTTAGAACAGAAAACAATTTAAACAGTTCCTGGAGAAGAAGAAAACCGCAGGTTCTCCTTTTTAACTTCACACCGCCGTAGAATGTTAAAGAGACCATACTAAAACTATGGAAAAAGTTGGATTTAAGGCTTTTCTGATTTGATTTCTAGAGCTAATTCTGTTCCCGCATCAGTGAGTACGTAAACAAGGTGTTCATTTTCCTTTATCATTTCCCTTTTTTTGAATTTCAGGACATCCGCCTGCATAAGGTCTACACACATATTTTTAACACCAAAGTCATAAACAGCAACTGATACGCTACCAGTCCTCTGGGCAGCAAGAACAATCTGTCTGTAAGAGTTGAAATGACGATCTATCATTGCTTTGTGCAATCTATTTTCTAATTTTTCGCTCATAACATCGCTAGAATATATTACAATAGAAAACAATTTAAACGGATTTCACGCCGCCGTAGAATGTAAGTGATACCATAGTAAAGAATAGAAATACCATCAATAAAAATTCACCACCAGAGGTTGTCGCAAAAAATATTCTTTTTAAAAACCAATTGACAATTAATCAGAAACAACAGCTATATATAGATGTATATGTATATAGATATATATGCAAAAGCAAAGCAGGATAAACCTCAAAATAAACAGGATAATACATTCCCCCACCTTGAGCACTGTTCTGATGGTTGAGAGCACGCTGAGAAAGCAGGACGGTCCAGTGACATTGGAAGGGCTAAAGAGGGCCCTGCCAAAGAAAGTAATGGACCAGTCGCTGAGGATGATACTAGCATACTTGGAGAGCAAGGGGTCCATACTAAACGGATCGAAGGGTATAAGCTGGATAGCCAACGACGACCCCAAGTTCCTGAGGATGATCAAAAAGGCAAAGGTAATAGAAGCATGAAACCTGTAAAGATAAGTTTTATTGACAACGCTGCTGAGGAATGGGAGAGACTCAATAAAATAGTTTCAGATGAGAATTCCAAAGGAATTAAAAATTCTAGTAACCAGCAACTTCTAAAGTCAATAAGGCAGAAGATAGAGATGATAAGGATAAACCCACAGTATGGAGACTCGATTTCAAAGAAGTTGATACCCAAGAAGCTGCCTGTTGACAATCTGTGGGTTGTCAAACTGACTGGATTCTGGAGGATGCTCTACACATTGAAAGGGACGCAAGTGGAAATACTCTGCTTTGTCCTTGAGATATTCGACCATAACAATTACAACAAGATGTTCGGCTACAAGAAAAAGTGATAATATGAGAATAACCTTTGACAGGGAAAAGAACAGCAAGCAGAGAATGGATTTTGTGGACACCTGGGCGGATTATGTCAGGACCCATCCGGACGAGGACTGGAGCAGGCAGCAGAAGATTGTCGTGGATTCCCAATTGGAAAATAATTCAAAGCAGAGGAAAAAATAAGTCTTCTTTTTTTGTCAACTCAACGGACTGGTTATGTAAAACACAAAATTTAAACTTGTTGGAAACAAACATAATTCTTATGATCAAAGCCATCATCTTCGACCTTGACAACACCTTAATCGACTTCATGAGAATGAAAAGGTTAAGTTGTGAAGCAGCCATGGATGCCATGATTTCTTCAGGATTAAAGATAGACAAAAAAAGGGGAATGAAGACATTATTTCAACTGTATTCTAAATACGGTCTAGAGTATCAAAAAATATTTCAGGCGTTTCTAAGGAAAGTCATGGGAAGAATAGACTACGCTATAATGGCCTCTGGAATAGTGGCTTACCGCAGGGTCAAGGAAGGCCTGCTTTATCCTTATCCCAATGTTGTTCCCACTTTGAACAAGCTGAGGAAAAAGTACAAGCTGGTCATCCTGACAGACGCTCCAAGAATCCAGGCATGGATAAGACTGGTAGCCATGAATTTGCAGGGCATGTTTGACTATGTGATAACGTTCGATGATACAAAAGTAAAGAAGCCAAACAAAAAACCATTTCTTTATGCCTTGAAGAAGCTAAAATTGAAACCAACTGAGTGCATAATGGTGGGGGACTCGTTGAAAAGGGATATGGCTCCTGCCAAGAGACTTGGATTCAGAACAGCCTTTGCCAAGTATGGCGGCAATCCGGCAAAGTCAAGAGTAAAGCCTGATTATGTTCTGAATGATATAAAGAAACTGCTGAAAATCAAGATTTAAGGATTATTTCCTCTTAGGACTTAGTATATTCCATTTAAGGTAAAGCGTATAGAAGAAGGTCATTACCAGTATAACAAAAAAATGGTAATCAACTGGGAATGCAATGCTCCAAAGCCAGCCTAGGATATTGATTAATGATAACAAAATCAGTTTAAAATCAGCTTTCTTGGCAGAGTAATAAGCCAAAGAGAATAAACCGTAAAATAAAAATATCGTAGTTCCTATGGTTGTTACAATTAAAATCGGCCCTATAAAGCTTCCAGAAAGGAACCATATAAAAATAGACAAGAAGTTAAGGATTCCAAAAATCAGGTTAATCAAGATATGATACTTTATG
>CAYQXC010000031.1:6007-7254 GCA_964421545.1 uncultured archaeon
CCGTTTCTGTTTTCATAATAATTATATAGAAGACTCATAATTTAAGAGTTTTCTTTAAACGATACTTTATCATTTTCCAAATCTATAATCAATCCATATTCCATACTCATAGCTTTTAATTGGGTTTCATAATTTTTTGAATCTTTTGGTTCACATCTTCTTAAATAAAGTAATCTCTTTGCTGTTTCAATTATACTTTTTTTATTAGTCATAATAATGTTAAAAATATAGAAAAGTTAGGATTTAAGGGTTATTTCTTATCAGTTTTTTTAACACGCATTATATGTGCTCTGGATTTTGTAGGATGTCTCTGCTTGTAGTGTCTCTTAAGCCAGCTTATTCTATCCTTGAATCTCAACTTTTTCGAGCTCTTCGCCCCGCAGACTGGGCATTTTATAATTTTTGGCAATCAAACCGACCTTCCCACAATAAGAATATTGTTTTCATAGCTATAAAGCTCCAGAAGAATAGGATTATTTCTCTAAATCTTTTTTCATCAGTTCAAATTTCTTTCTTGTTATCTCGCCCTTGGCATAACGCATCTTAAGGATTTCCAAGGTTTTATCTTCTGTTTTCCTGCCCTTCTTTGATACGCCATAGCTCTTCTCAGAATCTTTTATTGCTCTCTTTACATCTCTTTCATATCTATTGACAGCTTTTCTAAAACCCTTTTCCTTATCCTTCATATTAAGAATTTGTGAAAATCAGGATTTAAATAATTCTAGAGAGTAAGATAACTTATGGAAGAAAAAGCGGTTCGAAAGAAAACACGCCATGAGACCTTAAGGGAAGAAGCGATAGAAGAGGAAGGCAGGGAAGAGGAAAAAGACGTAAAGATAAGGAAAGAGACAAGGGATGAGCTGGAAGAGGAAGAAGAGGTAGAACGCCAGCTTGGCGAAGATAATTCAGACAATGACTAAGACGAGGAAGAAGAGTATTAGCACTTTTGTATAAAAGCACGCCTTCTTTTTTTAGCATGGGTTCTTCTAATTTTAGTTTAAGGATTGTTTTTCTTTTCCAATTCCTTGACCCTTTTGTCCAGTTCTAGAACGCGTTTGGCCAGGATTTCTATAAGTTCTGCTAATTGAACGTCTCTGTCTTCAGATTTCTTGTCCTGAGCATTTTCCCGGATGTCATGCTCCTGCTCTTTGCCTTTTTGCTCCTTTAGCAGCTTTAAGAGTTCAGCCAGCCTTTGCTGTGGGGCGACCTGCTCCCAGATGTCGGCCATACTAAATATATATAAAAAT
>CAYQXC010000032.1:0-6985 GCA_964421545.1 uncultured archaeon
ATTATTATCCTGTAGGGGTCGCACCTGCTCGTTATGAACTTGCCGTGTGTGGCCGAGAGTATTGTTGTGATAAATCTTGACAGGGTCTCGTTCACCTTTGTCCCAAACAAAGAATGCATAACAACATACTCCTTGAAGCTCTCGAAGGATATATCTTTTGGAGACGGCATCTTATGCTTCTTAATCTGACCCTTGACTATTTTTATCATCTTGGTTGCTGTCTGGGTTGTCACTGGATATTTTTTCTTGATTTCTTCAGCTATCTCCTTGCCCCTTTCATTCTTCAGACGCTTGGCTATATCACATCTCAGCTCACCTACTTCCTGCGAGACGCTGTAAGGCACAGGTATCAGTTCTCCGCCCCATGCCGGGATTGCAGAGGCAATGTCATTAATAGAGTCAACATAAACCTTGTTCTTTTCAACAGAGAGTATTCTCCACGGCCTGCCTCTAACAATGAAGGTGGAGCCTGGGCTGCCGTGTGATGCAATGAACTCCTCGTCCAAGCTACCTACACTGGTGTTGGTTGCAGTGTCAATGACCCTGTAGCTTCTCTGGTCAGGAATGACTGAAAGGTTCTCAAAATAATATTTGAATGCACTTCTCCTTCTCTTGACCTTGCCGTCAATGTAAACAAGTCTAATTTGGTTGGTCAAGAAATTGACAAGATTCATGAAATCTTCCTCTTTCATGTTCCTGTAGGGGTAGGCTTTCTTGAAAGTGTTGTAAATGTCCTTTGCGTCCATCTCAAAGTTCTCTATTAACAAACCAATTATCTGATGGGTTAAGACATCCAGGGAATTGTCGTGCAGAGTTAATGGTTCCAGCTCCCCTTTCAGAGCCTTTCTCGCCACAACAGCTGACTCGAAAAGGTCGTCGCCCTCGCTGGCAATTATTATGCCCTTGGATATTCTTCCCACACCATGGCCAGACCTTCCGATTCTTTGGGTTATTTTTGAAACCTGCCTCGGAGACATGTATTGGATTATCAGGTCAATTGAACCAATGTCAATGCCCAATTCCAAACTGGATGTTGCAATAAGACTCTTCAGCTTTTCTGACTTGAAATCCTTTTCAGCATTGATCCTTACATCCTTGCTCAATGAAGAATGATGTATCTCGTGGGGGAACTTTTCATCTAATAGTCTTAGTCTTGATGAAAGTATCTCGGCTGCCTCCCTTGTGTTTGTAAAGGTTAGGGCAGACCTATGGTTTGAGATTTCATCATAAATTCTTCTTAATCTTGAGACAACAGACTCGCCTATGAATATCTTTTCAGCGATTTTCCTGTCCTCCTTTGTCGGTTGAGGACTCTCGACTGTTATTCTCAGGTCTCTTGGATTAACTGTTTTCAAGATTTCATACTTCTCACCTGCGAATATGAAGTCTGCTGCAAGCTTCGGAGAGCCGACTGTTGCTGACAAGGCTATTATCTGAGGCTTGCCGCAATACCTCTTCAGCCTCTCCAATGACAAGGTCAGCTGCACACCCCTCTTGCTTGTAACCAACTCATGGACCTCGTCAATGACAATATACTTTATGTTTTTCAGCAGCTTCCTAAGTCTTTTTCCTGAGAGCATGGCGTTTATCTGCTCGGGTGTTGAGATCATGATGGTTGGTGGATGCTCAACCTGCAGCTTCCTTTGGTGTTGAGTCGTGTCACCATGTCTGACAGAAATGTCAATGTCAAGCTTGCTGCACCACCATACAAGCCTGTCCATCATGTCCCTGTTCAATGCCTTCATTGGTGTCAGGTAAAGAAGGGCGAAAGGTTCGTGCTGCTTTTCCGCTAACTTGCTGAACAAGCCCAGCATGACAGACTCAGTCTTGCCAGAACCGGTCTCAGCTATCACAAGAACATTCTTGCCTTCAATTACCTTTGGTATTGCCATCTGCTGTATGAAGGTGGGCTTTTCAAACCGAGATAGAGCTAGGTCTTTCACTGTACTATATAATATATCAAATGAACTTGCCATTTCCCTGACCCCTCTCACTTCTGATAATAAAGTCCCTTTCAAACTATTTAAAAATAGAAGACATAATTTATTTCGGTCTGACTATAGCTGTTGAAAATCTGTCCTCGGAGAAATATTTTTTGGCAACTTGGTGGACTTCATCTTCGGTGACCCTCTTCAGCCTTTTCATATTTTCCCTTTCCAGATTTGTATTGCCCAAGACTACCTCGTCCTTGACAAACCTGAGGGAACCCTTCAGAGGGTCATCATACTCCGCTTTTCTAAGACTGGTTATCATGTTTTTGGCCTTTCTCAATTCCTTTCTTGAAACCTTTTTGTTTCTGAGCTTCCTGAACTCATTTTTTATTATTTTCAAAGATTTCTTGCCCTTGTTTTTTTGAGTGCCGGTTTTTACATAGAAGAAACCATAATCCTTTCCAATTAAGTTTTTTGAATGAACAAAATATACGAGACCCCTTTTCAGCCTAAGCTGGTTAAACAGCCTGGAAGAATCACCACAAGTTAGCAACGCTGAAATAAGGCGCAATGCGTGCATATCCTCGCTTTCCACTGTTGTTGTCTTAACGCCCGTTTGTATATAGACCTGCTTCATGCCCACCTTTTTTTCAATGGTACTTTTCCTGAAAGGCTTCATATCCTCCTTTGGAATATTTCCATTCATATGGTTGCCGTTGTGGAGTCTCTCTATCTTCTCTTTCACCTTGTTGTACGAGCTTAGTTTAAAGTTGCCGAATATGCCCACCACCAGATTATCAGGGGAAAAATAAGTCTTATGTGCTCTAATAACATCTCTCAATGTTATTCCCCTCAAAGCCCTTATTTTGTCTTGGATTGATGTCCTCAACGGCCCCTTCTTATACAGACCCTGAAGGAAAAAATCTGATACGTATCTGCGGGGGTCGTCCAAATGGCCCTTAAATTCTGTGAGTATAATATTTTTTTCGTTTCCAAATGCCTTGGAATTAAATTGCGGCTTTAAACAGATTTCACTCAGAATACTAGAGAATTTTTCAAAGCTAGGCTTCTGAGTATAGCCGTAAATACTTACTGAGTCATAGCCGGTTCTCCCATTCTGATAACTTCCAAGAGAGTCCAGTATTTCCGCGACTCTGATGAAATTGTATTTTTTTATGTTGGCAGACAGAATTGCATGTTCAAGAAGATGCGCCAGCCCCTTCTTTTTCCTCGGCTCGCCCACATATCCTAGTCTGGAAGCTATTATTATTCTTGTAGTGTAATCCCTTTGCCTTTTCAATGACAAGATAACTGCGCCGTTGCCAAGAATTTCCCTTTTCATATAGTAAATTACAATTTCAGAATTAATAATCTTGGCTTTCTAAAAACTAGACTGTTTTTACCAGCTGCCTCTTTGAAATGCTTATGTCTATTTTCATGACCGTCTTTCTTTTCGAGGCCTTTGCTATTTGCACAGCACCTCTCAGGACATCCATGGCAAACTTCTCTGTTATCCTTCTCATCTCTTTCTTCCCCACATCAGATATTTTCATTGTTGGGTCAATCTTTCTTACCATTCTCTTGAATGGTGCCCTTGCAATTTCTGGCATTCAAATCACCCCTTTTAAATTTTAATACTTCCATTTTGGAAGTTATAGCTTATAAAAAGCTAATAAAAACTATTAAAACTCACGATTTATAAGTATTAGCATTTCTAATGTCTGAAAAACTAGTGATAACTTTAAATATATACTAAGTGTTTTACACATTAAGTGAATTAAAAATTCACGAGGTGCTAAATATGATGAAAGAATGGAAAGAAGAAGAAGACGACGACGAAGATACAGAAGAAGAGGACTGGTGACCCACCAAAGCCTACCATACGGTCTGGTGTAATCCCAGGACTTAACTGACTGAGTCAGCGTGTGCCGGCTGTGAAAGGTCAAAATTAGTTCTCTTCAATTTTGTTTTTTTGAGAACTAATAATCATAAAAATAAAACGAGGTGAAAAAAGTGGGTAAAAAGAGAAAGAAAGCAGCAAAAGCAAAGAAGAAATAGTGCTTTGTAACCGCTGAAAATTTTTATTTTGGGTGCCAGATGGCACCCTCCCCCTTTTAATTGGAATCTAACTTCTGAAAACTCTTTATCACTCTATAAAAAAGTTTTTATTCCATACAAACAATATTTGTGATTCTATGTACAACCACAGGACAGAGTCGCTTGTCAAAAGAGCAATTGTAGAGTCCAATATCAGGAGATGGTTCAACAGGCCAAATCAAAGGAAAAGGGTCCCAACAAAGCTTCTGGCAGAAATTCTCAAGCCAGAAAGAGGCATGCAGATCAAACTAACAAAGGAAGAGAGAAAGCATTTCCTTGATTTGATAAAGAGAATGTATGCTACAAGAAAAATAATTCTAAAGTACAGAAAAAGATACGGCAGAAGGCCGAGAAAATTTTACAGAAAGGTCTTCGGTTTCCCGCCCAGAAAGCCGCAGCCATTAAGCATAATCTGGAACGCGTCTCACATTCATTTCATTCTTGAAAGAAGGGACTTGATTTCATTTTGGAGGAGGGTTAAATGGGGTCCAGGAAGTGGAGGCTATTATTCTGTAGGTGATAGGGACATCAAGGTCCAAGAACTGAGAGGTCTTATATCATTCGGGAGAAAGGAAGAATATTCGATTGAGACAAGAGACATAATAAGGCACGAATCGGTTCATTCGTTCGAGGATTTTATCAAGAGGAGAAAACCTCCCTTGAGTAAAGAAAGATTCCTGTTCTATAAAATCAAATGCGAGTTAAATGCAACATTAAAAAATTTCAAGAGTTCCAAGAAAATAAAGAAGAGGAGAGTCAACGAATGGGCCAGACGCGGCTTGGGTATTGAGGTAAGAGATGAGATTAACTATTATCTGAGTTACGAGGAGACTCTTAAAAGAATCAAGAACACCAAGATAAAAATAAGAAAGTCGAAAAGCAAAAGAGAGAAGAAACAGCTAAAGGAGAAACTGGGCAGACTAAAGGAAAGGCTTGAATTGAAAAAGAAAAGAAAGAGATATTACTTCAGTCTGTACAGGAAGACTGCCAATCAGGTAAAAAAGGCAGTTGAAGTCATGCCAATCTATGTCTTGCAGAGGATAATATACGAGACTCCCTTTGAGAGACTGCATAAAAAAATTCCGGAGACAGTCAATACCTACAAGAAAATGAGATACGAATGGTATAAAAAATTTATTTAGTAAATGTTATTACAGTTCTTATGGACAAGGCAAAGGCGATTCTGAAATAAGTTAAGAAACCAGGAGATATTCGAGCTGCTTATAGAGACGATTCTTTCCCAGAGGTCTAGAGACGAGAACACTGCCAAGGCTGCTGACAGATTGTTTGCTGTTGCAAGAACTCCTGAACAGTTAGTCAAACTGCCGACCAGGAAGATGCAAAGTCTCATACGGATTTCAGGTCCTTACAAGCAGAAGGCTAAAAAAATAAAGATGACTTCAAGAACCATTCTAAATAAGTACAAGGGCAGAGTTCCGAGTGTGAGGAAAGAACTGATGAGCCTTTATGGTGTTGGTTATAAGACAGCTGATATTGTTCTTATGTACGGCTTTAACATACCTTCAATAGCCATTGACACTCATTGCAATAGGATTCCCAAAAGACTGGGGCTTGTTGATAAGAAAGCCAATGTTGAGAAAGTCAAAGAAAGGCTAGAGAGCTTGTTTCCAAGAAAGAAATGGTACTTGATAAACTTGGGTATTGTTAACTTTGGAAAACAAATATGCAAGCCAGTAAACCCCTTATGCATTAAGGATTCCAATAACTGTCCTTTCACAAAATTTTGCAAAGCCTACAAGAATAAAGAATTCAAGGTTTGAACTCTTCTATCAGAACGCAATCGCCCTTGTTGATGAGCTTTATTCCTTCCTTGGTTTTCAGATGGACCCAGTCCTCCAGCTTCTTGAGAACCCCTATGTATTTTATCGTGACGTTTCCCAAGTGCACGACGACTCTGACTTCCTTGCCTATAAGGCTGATTTTTTTCGACTTTTTCTTTGTCTTCTTCTTTTTTGCCATGAGATATTATTGTTTTGGCTTCTTAAAAAATAAAAAATCAGGCAGGTATCACATCAATTGTGAAGCTATAGTTGCCCAGTTCCGCGTACGGCTGGAACCTGTGCTCTACATAGAAGTAAAGGTCGTCAGTCGGTATTGTTATCGGGTTTGCCAGAGTTACATTCTTGTCTGCATTCACTATTGAGAATTCTATGTCCTCTTCATCGCCAGCGCTTTCAGGCAATATTTCAAATATCACAGTAGTGTTGACCGACTCGTCTACACTGTTCTTTAGCTTTATTTTTGGAGAGTAGACTGTCTCTCCCTGGTGCACGTCCTTCAGGTCATAGCTTTCATCGTTTGAAGAGCCGTATATGTCTATTGATATTCCCTGCTCAACTGTCGCGTATCCTGTTATTGAACCATAGCTTGAAATAACTGCTCCTGCCAAAGCAGCTATTGTCAATATGCCCACTAAGGCTAATATTTTTGTTTTCATGATTCTTCTAAGAACAGGCCAAGACAAATTACTCCTTGACAACCAGGAGTGGTAAATGTAACGATTATAATATAAAAAAAGAATATATCAAACGTGACACAATGATTAAATTGGTTCTTTTAAGACATGGGGAAAGCCTGTGGAACAAGGAGAATATTTTCACTGGCTGGACTGATGTTGACCTGTCGGAGAAGGGGATAGCAGAGGCGCACAATGCCGGCAAAATACTCAGTGAAAGGGGTTTTGTCTTTGATATCGCATTCACCTCCGTGTTAAAAAAAGCAATACGGACACTGTGGATTGTTTTGGATGAGATGGATCTTATGTGGATTCCTGTAGTGAATTCATGGCGCCTTAACGAGCGCCATTACGGGGCATTGCAGGGACAGAACAAGAAGGAAGTTGCAAAGGAACATGGGGCAAGGCAGGTCCTTATCTGGAGGAGAAGTTATAATGTTAGACCGCCTCTGCTTAAAAAAACAGATGAGATGTATCCAGG
>CAYQXC010000033.1:0-6634 GCA_964421545.1 uncultured archaeon
ATATTTTGCCTGCATATCTTTCTGTTGTTTTTCTGGCCCATACACCATCGACTTTTGCATCTTTTATTTTCTTCTCACCTTCAACCTTAAGGCTATACACAACCTCTTCAGCCATGTCTACTATAGAGCCTGATATTACACCGTTTGCGAAATTCTGCAAAATACCAATCGGTACATCTTCTATCGAGCCAATCTTACCAATGCCTGGAATTTCTATCTTTCTTCCCATACAATCGCCTTATCTGTCTCTAAAGTATTCAACGCCTCTTTTGATTGTGCTGTAACCGAAACCTATTGAAATCGCTGTTAAGGCCATTTTTCCTAATGAAATAGCTGTACTTTCAGTATTTGAAAAGTCAAAGTATGGCTGTCCCTCTATAAGCTCTCTCACGGCAAAATCTTTGAGTATTTTGCCGCCGGCTACCAAACCGAAAGTGTCAGCTGCGGCGTATACAGTTCCTGTGCCTATATCTGGTGCACCATCTGCAATCTTTTCTACAATAGTACCTTTCAGGAACAACTTAGCCGTCTTTCCGATGTCCTTGTAAACATTTGCCTTTTCCTTTAACTTTTGTATTTTGCTCATAACTACTATTATGTAATAAAATAACAAATTACTTCTTGACTGGAGAAGCCGGTTAGAAAGCTTTATAAGCCAAAAACGGAAAGCTTTTTAAAGCTTCGTGTTTTAACTATTAGGACGTGGTAAATATGGAGTTTAATGCAGGGGTTTTCGATTTGAATGGCGTGTTTTTGAAAAAAAACTATGTCATCGAAGGTATGAGGATAATAGACCCCAAGATGTATGCTAAGGCAAAACAGTTGCTGTCTAGGGACAAGGCGAGAGTTGAAAATGTGGCGGACGTATATGACCTTTATCCTGAGAATAAAGTGGATGAAAAAATAATGGAAGCGGTTTCTTGGGCTGCCACTAGGAAAGATTATACCATAAAGCCTGTATTGGACTTGATCAAAAAACAGCCCCTTGAATTAATTATTATCACTACCAATTCCGGGCCCTATGATACCCTTAGGGCTAAATACAAATACCTTAATCCTTTAACCTCGGCAAAAATAATTCCATTTACTCCTGAGTTGAGGAAAAGAGAAGATGGATTGATGGAGTTGAATCCGGAGTCTTTTTACGATGCTCATGAAAGGGGAATAATAGCAAGGACTGTTTCTGAGGAGTACTGCACTCTGACTATGGGTGATAAGGAAGGAGATGATACCAATGATGAGTTGGTAAGAAGTGGTGATATTGGGATTGAATTCAATGATAAATCAAAGAAAGGTTTTCAGTTTAATAAAAGGGAAAATTTATTTACTGAAGTTAGATATAGTGATTTACCTGATATTGAGAAGATTATTAATGATTTGCCTCAGCCAGAGAAAGAGAAGAAAGGGTTTATTGAAAAATGTTTAAATGAAACTGCAAGAGAAACAGTGCAGGAGGGTTATTTTGCTGTTAGTCCGGCTCTTTGTGCAACAGGGTGTGTGATATGAGCGATGAACTTGTAAACCAGATGATAGATTTCGGGATGACAGAATATGAGGCCAAGGTATACCTAAAGCTGGTTACCAGAGGTCCCTTGACAGCTTCCGACATAAGCAAGCTGACCAAGATACCACAGTCCAAGGTTTATGAAATAATAAAGAACCTGTCTCTCAAGACAATAATAGAGGTTTCCATAGAGAAAGGTCACAAGAAGTTCAAGGCAGTATCCCCAGAGCACGCCATAAGAAAAATGATAGAGAGAAAGGAAACTGTTTTGAACACAATGAGGAACAGAGGCGAGGAAATAGTTAAGAACATAAACAAGAAGAGCGTCCCTTTTGATAACAAGAAGTGCATATGGCTTTCAGAAGGAAAGAAAGAATTCCTAGAGAAATGTTCATTGATGATTAAGAAGGCAGAAAAATACGCTTACGGAATAACAAGAGACTTTTCGAGAGTTTCTTCTTTGGACGAGGAAATTGCAGCAGCAGCAAAGAGAGGAGTCAAGGTAAAGTTCCTAGGCATAGGTGACTTGAAGGAACTGAGTGAGGAGAGAGCAAAGTGGTATTCCTCCAAGAACGTGGAAATAAGAATAATCAACCTTGAAATATACCCGAGGGCTTTCATAGTTGACAACAAGGAAGTCTGTCTGAGAATAGACGGTGATGAAAGCTCCGAGTTTATGTCTACAGACAATCCTGCTCTGATAAACTTTGTAAAATCTTATTTTGATGTTTTGTGGCAAAACGCAAAAAAGTACAAATGATTTTTTCGTTATTTGCTGAATTTCTCGACAAATGACTGAAGTTTGTAAATTGTCGTGGTTAAGTATATATTCTGACGATTATATAAATCCATAATAACTATGGTAAAAAAATCAAAAATCGTTTATATTCCAGGGCCTGTTTATCTTGTTTGTGGTGAAATAAGAAAATGGGGACATGCTGACATTCCTAGTGTTCTTAGAGCAGCTGCGGTTTATGCAGAAAAAATACCCAAAAATAACAATAGCAAAAAATCTTATGATCATAGTCATTTAGAAAAAATTATAAAATATTTAGAAAAAGGACTTAACATCTCTATACAAAATGTTCATGTTAAACCTAAACCTGAAGAAAAAAATATTTTTGGAGATTATGATCCTAATTATGATTCTAATATTGACTGGGTTTCTGATTTAGGTTATTCTGGCATGGAAGGTTAGCAAATTTTTACACCAAAAATAAAATCTTTTAAGCTTCTGTGATTAACTATTCTTGATTGATATGATTAGGCAGCCCATTGTTGTGACTATCGGCCATGTGGACCATGGCAAGACCACTTTGCTAGACAAGATTAGAAGGACAGCAGTCCAGTCAAAGGAGGCTGGAGGTATAACCCAGGCAATAGGCGCGACAGAGATACCATTGGACATTGTCAAGAGGATATGTGGCAATTTACTGCAAAAAATGAAAATTGAAATAAAGATTCCAGGCCTTCTTTTCATAGACACTCCTGGCCACGAGGCCTTCACGGCTATCAGGAAGAGAGGTTCATCAATAGCTGACTTGGCAATTCTTGTTATTGATATTAACTCTGGCATACAGCCGCAGACAGATGAGTCAATTCAAATATTAAAAGAGTTCAAGACGCCCTTCCTTGTTGCAGCAACCAAGATTGACAGGATAGAAGGATGGATCAGGAATGAAGGTTCTTGCTTTTACGAGAGCTTTGAGAAGCAGCCTGACTGGGTAAAGCAGAAGTTTGATGAGAAGTTCTACAGACTAATTGGCCAGTTGTCTGAGAGGGGTTTTAATTGTGAGAGGTTTGACAGGGTGGAGGATTTCAAGAAGACCGTTTCAGTTATCCCATGCTCCGGGGTTACAGGTGAAGGCATACCTGAACTGTTGATGATGCTCACTGGCCTTGCACAAAATTTTCTGAAAAACGAACTTGAGGTGTCAAGAGGAATTGGCAGGGGGTCAATACTTGAGGTTAAGAACGTCAGGGGTTTGGGCTCGACAATAGATGTGATTCTCTATGACGGTGAAATAAAGAAGGGAGACTGGCTGATAATTGGAGGCAAGAAGCCAATAGTGACAAAGATAAAGGCACTGCTAAAGCCAAGGCCGTTGAAGGAGATAAGAGTTGAGAAGCAGTTTGACAACATTGACTATGCTTTTGCTGCTGTTGGAGTGAAGATTGCAGCGCCTGATTTGGACGAGGTAGTTGCTGGGAGTCCAATAGCCACTGTCCACGAGGGAGGCCAGATAGAGGAGATGAAGAAAGAGCTGCAAACAGGCATAGAGGAGATTGAGTTTGATAAGGCAGTTGACGGTATAATCCTGAAGGCAGACAATCTGGGAAGTCTAGAGGCCCTGATTGGTATTTTCAAGGACAGGGTTCCCATAAAGAAGGCAGGCACAGGGAATGTCCTTAGAAAGGATGTCATTGCGATAGACGCTGTCAAGGACCCATTGAAGAAAATCATTATAGCTTTCAACGTGGGCATTGACGATGTTGCTTCCCAATACGCAAAGGACAAGTCAATCAAGATTCTGCAGAACAACATAATATACAAGCTGACAGAAGGGTTTGATGAATTTATAGAAGAGGAAAAAGAGAAGATAAGACTGCAAAAGCTTGATACAATAACCATGCCTGCCAAGATTAAGCTGTTGACAGGACACACTTTCAGGGCTTCAAACCCAGCAATTGTTGGTGTGGAGGTTCTGCAGGGGACAATAAGGTCTGGATTCAAGCTTCAGAAAGAAGGAAAAGAGATTGGCGAGATAAAGGCAATACAGTCTGAGAACAAGAGCCTGGAAAAGCTTGAAACCGGAGAAAAGGCTGCCATTTCTATTGACGGTCCAACAGTCGGAAGGCACATAATGGAAGGGGATGAATTGACAACTCTTTTGACTGAAAAGGACTTGAAAGTTCTGGAAGAGTTGAAGCTTAACGCGGAGATACAGCTTGCCAAAGAAATCCTAGGCATTGATTAGAATACCTTGAAACCCAGCAGCAACAAGACAATTATCAGAATGGGTTGATGTACAAGATAGATGAACAACGATTTTCTTCCCAAATATGTTAGAAATCTCACAACAGAAGAATTAGAAACATCCTTTATCTTGAACCTTCTCTTTCCATTCTTATATAAAATATTCCCAGAATATATTCCCAGCAGGGTTATCCCAAACCATGGAAGAATGGGAAAGTAGTCGAATGTGTTGAGACAGTGAGGGGAAAGGCCTAGCCACAGAAGCCAAGGAAAGTCAAAGCTGAAGTTCTGCAAGAAAAATCCCATCACAATAATCAATAATCCCAATATGAGGTTCAATCTTTTGGATTTCAGGAAGAACTGGCCTAGCATTATTGAGACCCCTATGAAATGAAGGATTCCAAACATAACAAAGGATTCAGGAAACGTTAGAAACGTGATAACACTTATTAAAATACCGTAGCTGAATACTTTCAAGCCCCTTGAAAAGTATTTCTTGTGTATTTCTTTCGGTTTCTTTTTCTTGACTCTGCTGTAGCTTATTGTCAGGCTCAGACCAACAAGGAAAATGAAAATAGAAGCGCCCAGACCAGGAAAGACCATTCCCAAGCTGAAGGTGTATACTCCCAGATATGCAAGAGCAAATGACCAATTGAAAATCACAATCCTGATTAATGCAATTCCTCTTATGGCGTCTATTTCCCAGAACCTTTTCTTCATAACTTTTAAATAGTTTTGTTATAATTAATAAACAACCCGGATATGTGCCTAGATAAGCAAAAACTGGGGAGGTAAATAATTATGGCATTTAAAATTGTGGTAAGCGAACCAAAAAGCAGGAAAGCTTGGCAGATAGAGAAAGAAGCTCCCTTGCTGGTTGGCAAGAAGATCGGAGAAAACTTTGACGGTTCTTTGATAGGTTTGTCCGGTTTCAAGTTGCAAGTTACTGGCGGTAGCGACAAGGACGGCTTTCCAATGAGGCCTGATTTGGAAGGGTCACAGAGGAAAAAGGCCTTGCTGACAAAAGGAATCGGTTTCAGGGGAAGGAAAAAGATAAAGAAGAAAATCTTCAAGGTCAAGGGCCTGAGAAAGAGGAAGTTCATAAGGGGCAACACGGTTTCTGACGAGATAATGCAGGTGAACTGCAAGATTGTGGAAGGAGAGGGAGACATTCCAAAGATATTGGGAATACAGCCAAAAGTAAAAGAGGGTGAGGAAAAGGCAGAACAGCCCAAGGAAGAGAAACCAAAAGAAGTTCCAAAGGAAGAAAAGAAACCTGAACCAAAGAAGGAAGAACCTAAGCCAGAAGTAAAAAAAGAAGAGCCTAAACCAGAGACAAAGAAAGAAGAAAGCAAGCCTGAAGAGAAGAAAGGTGAGTAAATTCAACAGGGAAATTGAAAGCAAATTTAGAGTAGATGAGAAACTCTCTTCCAAACTAAAGAATCTAAATCTTGTTCCTCATGAAGAAATTGATGAATACTACTTTACAAAGGAGAATGTTGATGGGAACATATTTCTCAGGTTCAGGAAGAAAAAGGGAAAAACACTTCTCAACCTTAAAAGGGTTGTGGTTGGAGGGGCTGACGTAGAAGCTTACGAGTCAGAAGAGTTCGCATTGGAGCTTTCAAAAGAGCAGTATGAAAAAATGAAAGAGATATTCGAGCTGGTTTTTCCCATAAAACTGCAAATCAGAAAGATAAGAAAAACAGGAAAATACAAGGAATGTATTGTGTTTCATGACACTGTGGACGGCTTGGGGGAATTCTTTGAAATAGAAGGCAGCAGAGAGAATATAAAGAAACTGTGCGAGGAATTGGGAATTGACAGCAGCCTGAGGGATAGGAAAAGAGGCTATGTTAAAATGACTTTAAGGAAGAAGGGATTGATATGAAAGAAATAGACGAGAGGTTGATACCAGAAGTCAATATCGGTACTCTTGGTCATGTTGATCATGGTAAATCTACATTAGTCGAAGCAATTTCTGGAAAATGGCCATCTGTTCATTCTGAAGAATTGAAAAGAGGTATTACAATTAGATTAGGTTATGCTGATGCAACAATCTACAAGTGTAAGAAATGTGGCGGATTGACATCAACAGATAGATGTGCAAAATGCATGGAAGTTTGCGAACCTGAGAGAACAATTTCTTTTGT
>CAYQXC010000034.1:0-6096 GCA_964421545.1 uncultured archaeon
GAAGTCAGTCCTTACAGCTATTGTAAACATGTTGTGACAACAGGTTTTTCCTTCACAATTATAGTATGTTCTGTCTGCGCAACTGGCTTGCCAGAAACTTCTTTCAGTGGCTCGTATCCGTAGAGGGCGTTGGAATTGATCAGCTCCCTCAGGGCAAGCTCGACCTTCAATGGAGAGAACCTTTTCTGTATCCATCTTTTTGCAAAGGGCAGCCTCTCAAAATTGGTTCTTGCCATTTCCAGAATCTTCCTTGCCTCCACCATTCTAGTCGGCCTGTCAACAATCCATCTCAGTATCATTGGCTTGCCTGAATCCTTGACAAAGCCGTTGCCTGCAGTGCAGAAGGGCTCGACGCCGTATACTTCCCCCTCCCTTAGCTGGTATTTTGAGTCGTTCTTTATGTTGGGTATTATTGTTCCCGCGTGGATGTCATACCTGCCTATGCTGTGTCCTGTCAGGTTCCTGATTGGCTTGAAGCCGAACCCGATGCAGACATTCTCAACAGCTTCTCCAATCTCTCCTATTGTCGTCCCAGGCTTGAACATTGAAATAGCCTTCTCAAGCATCTTCTCAGAGCAGATTATCAGGTCGTCCTTGCCGGCAACCCTTACAGTCCTTGCAGTGTCCCCGATGTAGCCGTCAATGTGAACGCCGACATCAATCTTGACATAATCGTTTTCATTGATGACAGTCTTGTCATTCAGCAGCGGATGCCAGTGGGCCGCGATGTCGTTTATAGAGATGTTGACTGGGAAGGCAGGCTTGCCTCCAAGATCCTGTATCTTCTTGTCAACCTTTTCAGCAATCTCAACAGCAAGTGCATCCTTCATAACAAGGCTGCAACCATATTCCCTTACCACACCTGCCATTTTTCCTGCTTTGATGTAGTTATCTAAAATTTCTTGTTCCATTTTAATCTGTCTCCAATATTCACTTTCAATTCAAAAGGCGTCTCCAAGATGTACTTGCAAGGTTCTTTAGGTGTGTAAACCTTCCATGTCGTTGGGTCATCAGTTATCGGCACACCGTTTTTTATGTCAACAACTTTCTTCCGCTTGTCTATGAATACCATCTTTAACGGATATTTTACGGTAAACATCCAGAGGGACCATCTCCTGACATAGTCCATGATGAACAGCATGTTCTTCCTTCTGGAGAAGCTCAGGCCCTTCATCCTCTTGAAAAAGTTGTCCGCGACTTCCGCCTCTATTGACTGGCCGTTCACTTTGATTATCATTCACCATCAACTGTAATTGTTAGAAGTAGGATTACCTTTTCTTCTTGCTCTTTTTCCTAATCTTTCTGATGTTCCTTTCAAGCTGCTTCTCTTCCCTTTCTAGTATCTTTTCAACTGACTCGAACTTCTTCTCAAGCATCTTCAGCCTGTTTATCTCGTATGCCAGATAAAGGATTACCAAAACCATGAATCCAGAAAAGACAATAAGCAGGTCAACGATTGATATGTAAACGCCAAGTATGTACATTTCAGCCCTCCCTCCAAACAAGATATAAACTAAATGTCAGGATTAGTATATAAATTATTATTACAACATCAACAGCCTCCCCGCCTCCGCTAATGAATAGGAATTTTGAGTCCTCAAGAACCATTCCGGGCGTTGTGAGTTTTGCATAGAGCGTGTAAACACCCTCTGTCACATCTATGGGAATCTCAAATTCAACATTTCTCTCAACAGTCTTTTCAGGCCCCATGAAGTCTATGTTGTCCCTGTACAGTGTTTGGACTGTCTGCTCTGTGTTCTCGTTCAACACAATCTCGCTGGGTATTTTTGTGTAGATTATGTCCCCGAATATAGGGACGCCGCCAGGACTTATTATCTCCAGCTCAATCTCAGCCTCGCTGATCCTGCCAAAGCTTTCTATCCTCACTGTTATTGTCCCACTCTCTCCAGAGAGGTAGGTGTTCTTGTTAGTGATAATTTCCATTGAAGGCTGCTGCGCGAGCACTGGCATTGAGAGAAGCAATAGCAAAGCTAGCGACAAAAAACAAAACCTCATAATACAATAATGCAAGTTTCATTTTAAATTTTTATCCTGCTTTCAGAACAGCAGATAGGTCAGGGAGGCAAATCCCGCCAGCACAAGGCCCCTCGACAATGCGACCATAAGCATTATCAGAGCGAAGAAAAAAAACTTGCCAACATGAATCCCAATTTCCCTCAATACTATGAACTCCACCATGTTTTTCTTGCTTGCCTTGTCGTAGACCATGGTGTGATAGGGAATCTCCTTGAAGCTGTCGGTTATGCCCGATAATGAATTTATCAGAACGACCTGAGGGCCCGTGGATACAAGCGCCTTGAAGAACCAGATAATAGCATGTGCAACCGAGCCGAACTTGAGTATGTTCCTTCTGCTAAAACTGTCACACATTCTGCCCACAAGGTATACTGTTATTAGTGATAGAAAGGTCGCGATCGATGTTATTATTCCCAATGATATGTACGTACCCACTATGACAAAGACAAAAAGTGGCCATATTACCCCGGCCGCTCCGTACTCCGCCCCGCTGCCCATGAAGACCACTAGGTTTTTTAATGATGTTGACTTCAATAATTTTTTCAATTTTATTTCGTGCTTTATTTTGATTTCCTTCGAATAGAAAAGGGGTATCAGGGAAACTATTAGCAGAGCGGATACGAAGACAAAAAGATAGTGGAAGCTTATGAAGGATATAATGACGGCACCCACAACAGGCCCTATCACATTCAACGCGGATGTTATGAGCTTCAATATGCTAAATTCCTTTCCCCTAACCTTTTTTTCGCTGAATTTAGTGAAATCCATATGGAACGATATCCAGAACAGGGTGTTCTGTACTGATGCCACCAAGGCCAATAATGCCAAGGGCCAGTTGTATGTTGATAGTGTGTAAAGCAGTATGTAAAATATGATTAAGAACGGCATGCTTAGTGCGATCGAGTGCTTAATCCCCCTATTAAGGGAGAACTTGGCGGCGAAAAACGAGAGGACTGAATGAAAGACGCAAAATACCATGTAGAATGTAAGAACCTCAAATAATGAGTAGCCGATGTTCAACAGGTAAAGAGGTATAAATATGCTTATGAGGGACATTGCGAATGTTCTCAACGCAGAGGTAATGTACAATTCGGATAGCTCTCTGTTGATGAAGTAATGCAAGTGTCTGTTTAAGCTGAACATAAGTTTTCACTTCTTAATAAAACTTTTCAGGCTCTGGCCTAATAAGTCTTCTTCAGTCACATTTAAAACTGTCAGGACTCTCAGGGCAGCGGGAACAATCTGCCTGCTAATGTAGTAATTATTGTCTATTTCACTCAGCTTGACATGCTCGATTGGCTTTGCCCTGTCGGATATAGAGCCCCTGCCCTTTGTTATAACAAACATTACTATCATTCCTGCATAGACATCCTTCCCCCTTTCCCTCATCCTCTTGGCAGCTGATACATGAGGGCTCTTTACCTTGTAATCACCAATGTTCTTTGTGAGCTGTTCGTAGATTGTCAAGTCTTTCAGAGGAATCCTACCACCTTTCAAATTTTTAATTACCTTTTGAACATGTTTTATTGCTCCCTTTACATCTTCCTTCTTCAGAATCAGTTTCAATACTTCCTCTTGCGTGTCCTTTGCAACATTGCTCCAGTCCCTCCTGACCTTTTCCAGGCCCCTGACTGTCAGCACACCATTCTTGTCTATCAGGGCATACCTCTTCTTGGCGGTTCCAGGGCCAACACCCCTTGGTATGAATATTCCCCTGAGATAGATTCCCTGCAGGTCAAGCTCCATTATGCCAGGGAGCATCTTGTTGACTTTTTTCAGGAATTTTCCAACCTTGGCATTGAGATTTCCCCTTGTCTTGACAAACAAGGAGTCAGTGTCGCCGTAGACAACAGTGAACTTCTCCTTGACAGCCTCGTCAATCACCTTCTTGATGTAGAACCTGCCAAATGCAGAAGACGCCTCTGCGCACTGCCTGCAGTACCACTTGCTTCCTGAGAAGCCGAAGTAGCCGTAAGTCGCGTTGGCTATGGTCTTGACAGCCAGCTGCTCATTGTTGAGGATGTTATGATTCTTCCTTGTTTTTTCCATTCTCTTTTTTATTTCAACCCTCCTTTCAATAAGCTCTTGAATTATTTTTGAGACAAAGCCCCTCTTCTTTTTGCAGAACCAGTAATCTTTGCCCGGGACATCATGGCTGTCCTTCCTGCAGCACTTGCAATTTAATGTCTCCGGAGAGATGTTGAAGCTGGCTATTATTGAGGGATACAGAGAACGGAAGTCCAAGACAGCAAGTTTTTCATGCAAGCCGCCAACAGGCTCCTTCACAAACCCTCCCACATAAGGCCTTATCTCCCTCCTTCTCTGTATTTCGTCCCACTTGGGCTGGTTTGGTATTATATAACCTAGTTGGAAGGCCCTCTTGGAAAGATACCACTCGACCAGCTGCGAGTACATCATCCTTGACACGTCAAACAGCAGTTGGCCTGATAACCTTGACAGGCTGTATATTTGGGGAAGTATGTAATGGCCGAGTCTTAATGCCAGCTCGGAATCCTTGAGGCAGTACTCTGCCAGCTTTGCCAGATGTCTCTTGGTTTTCCATGACTCCATTATTTCCTGATACTCTATCTCTATTTTCTTGTCTCCTAGGAGCTCGGAAGAAACAGCATCAAGGGACAGTACCTCTGTCTGCAGCTGGGTTGCCAGTATGTTGTTGATGAATACAAAGAGGTCAACATGAACTCTTCCCTTTAGCCTTGCAGTTGATATTCTGGCTCTTCTGGAGAACTTAAGCTTTGAGAGGTCCCTTGACAGCTTCAAGTCAACCTTTAGCTCATCGGCCCTTTTCTGGATAAACTGCATGTCAAAGCCGTCGCTGTTGTAACCCAGAATAATGTCAGGGTCACATTCTTGGACAGTGTCCACAAAGTTCTCCAACAATTTTTTCTCACTCTTAACGACATTGACATGCTTCGGGTACCTCCCTTTCTGGTAGGTGATGACTTTTTTGAACCTGTCCCCCCTGAAGGATACCATTACTATTTTCTCTCCCACACACTCAATGTCAAATGCCAGCAGCTTCAGCTTTGGTATCTTGCCGTTGTCAAGAGGCTTTATTTTCTTAATCTTCAGAACCTTGCCAGCTTGGTATTTGCCCTTCACAACCTCGCCCTCGACTTCTACAAAGCCCATGCCACTTATCTGCTTGTCAATCAGATACCTCCTGTAGAAGTTTATCGAGTACTCCCTCTCCCCTTCTGTTAAGCCCCTCCTTTTCCAAAGCTTCACTATTTCCCTTACCTTTGCGACATCAGTAGAGAGGAAGCAGTATACTTTCACAAACTTCCTCTTCTTCCCTCCGACAAGCTTTTCCACAAGCTCTGTCCCTCTGATTTTAATGCTCCTTATATTTTCAACTATCTCCTTTACTTTCTTCTCATTTCCTTTTTTAGGTAGAATATAGAAGTAGGGGTAGAAATCATAATCCAGGCAAACCACTGTCTTCTCCTTGTTCTTGCAGAAAAGCCTTATTACAGACTGGTCGTTTTCGTCAAAGTAGTCTGCGTCCAAGAGACAGAGTTTCATAATATGAGTTATTATTCAGAATTAAAAAAATAAGGCACCGGACATGTTTTTATATAGAGAGAATTAAAATCTTATTTGTATGATTAAAATTAAGAAATTTCTGATAATTCCAGTGCTTATTGTTGTTTACATATATTTCATAACTGTCATTTCCACAATATCAACCCAGACAGCGCCGTTAGGAGCTTCTGGAGGCAATGGTGAATCCATAGGCCTTGGCGAGTCCCTGACTGTCAGCGTCACAAGGTCCTACCTTTTCGGTCTTGTGAGGCTTCCAACTTACTCGGGCATGCTCGGATATATAGGATTTTACCATGATTTGTTCTTTTACTTCATAATTATACTAACAGTAACCTTTATTATTCAAGAAGTTAAATATAAAAAAAAGAGGAAAGGTGTAAAGATGGCTAAAAAATCAACCCCTATGAACCCAATGAAACTTGTCATGCCAGTTGTATGGGGAATAGTTTTTGCACTAGTGGCATATATACTCTCAGGAGATGCTTCGAGCAT
>CAYQXC010000035.1:0-6055 GCA_964421545.1 uncultured archaeon
CATCTGGAACTTGTTAACTACTTTAGTTTTAGGTGTTTCATTAGTTTTTTGATATCAAAACCTATGACTATTTTTCCATTAATATCAATTACAGGAACGCCTGACTGGCCAGTCTTTTCTAGCATCTCCTCAGCAGCACTCGAGTTTCTCTGAACATTGACATCTTTGAATTTCACTTTGTTCTCCCTGAAGAAATCTCTAACCAATTTGCAATAGGTGCACCAATTTGTTGAGTATAGTTTAACAACCATTCTACCCAATTTTATTTTAATATCCAGAAATAAATAATTACTTTTTCTTCACAGCCTTGTTAAGTTCATCAACAAGCTTCTTAACATTAATGTTGTGGGACTTAGCACCCTCTTCAACGGTCTCATGAAAGGCGACATGACACATCGCACACGGAAGTCCATGCTCAAGAAAAACATTGATTGTCTCGGGATACTTCCTTGTCACTTCTCCCAAAATCATGTCCTTATTTATTTTATTCATCTAATCACTTGACTTGTATGCACTGGACAGGACACGTGTTTGCTGCATCTTGGTTACATGCTGCATCTTTTACTGTCAATTCAAAATTCTTTCCTGCCTTCTTGCTTCCCTTCAAATGAGACTTGCCATCGCTTCCCATTTCCCAGAAATCAGGACAAACTGCCGCGCATGCTCCACAGCCAATGCACTTGTCTTTTTCATGTATTACTTTTGGCATAAATATCCTATTCGCTCTTAGTATATAAAATTATTTGTTTAGAATTGACTCCTCAAACTTAATATGCTCTGGATGTTTCTCCTCTACTTGCTTCAAGTCCTTCTTTATTCTCTGGTGCTCCTTTTCCAATTCCTCGGGAATCTCCATTTTGTTCCTTTTCAGGTAATCATAGATAGCCTCATGCAGACCTTCAGCAGCCAACACAGAGCAGTGAACTTTGATTGGAGGAACATTCCCAGCTTTTTTAAGAATATCCTTGTTAGTCATCTTAATTGCTTCTTCCAGAGCTTTCCCTTTTGCCATCTCTGTTAATATGCTGCTGACAGCTATGGCAACCACACAGCCAAATGTCTGGAACTTGACATCGGCTATTCTATTGTCCTTGACCTTGATGTAGAACCACATCACGTCCCCACAAATAACATTCCCAACTTTCCCAATGCCATCAGCATTCTCAATCTTGCCAATATTCTTCGGGTTCTTGAAGTGCTCTATTATTTCTTCGCTGTAAAGTGGATTCTTCATACTACACCTCTATGGCACAAACATCGCCTGTGCATGGCGGCTCAAACAAAAAGGTTATTAGGAGAGCAAACAGGTATATTGATATTATTGTTGTCACAACACCTATAAAAATCATAGTCACCTCGAAGTTCCTCTTGTTGTGAAGAAACCTCCCAACAGAGGGCATCTTCCTCTCTGTGAACCACATTGACACTGCAAGCCTCATCCTGTTGTCAAAAGAGACAGAACACTTGTTGCCTTTCAGCTTGTCAACAAAGCACCTCCATCCCTCCTTTATGTAACTTCTGTACTTGGGAAAGAATATGCCCATTACTCCGAAATACGCCACAAGTATCAGGCAGGGTATGCAAAAAATAACCATACTTATCACTTCTTAAAGGGGCTTATCGTTCTTAAATTCTTGACTATCTTAGGAAGGACTTCCAGAACATAGTCAATTTCCTTTTCAGTATTCTCCTTGCCCAAACTCAGTCTTAAGGATCCATGCGCCTGCTCATGTTTTAGGCCAATCGCCATTAGAACATGGGAAGGCTCTAATGAGGAGGATGAACAGGCTGATCCTGTGGAGGCATCTATTCCCTTCATATCCAAATGCAGAACTAGGGCCTCACCCTCTATAAAAGCGAATGAAAAATTAGCATTGTTAGGAAGCCTCTTGGTAGGATGACCGTTCAAACTAGAATTCTCAATTTCCAAGACTCCCTTTATCAGCTTGTCCCTTAACATTGTCAATCTTTTGGCCTCAGAGTCCATCTCCTTTTTCCTTAAATTAACTGCAACGCCAAAGCCAACAACACCAGGAACATTGGTTGTGGATGATCTCATACCAAACTCGTGGCCTCCCCCATGCAACAAGGGGTCAATGCTCACTCCACTTCTAACAAACAGGGCACCAACTCCCTGGGGACCGTACATCTTGTGGGCATTAACAGTCAACAAATCAACGCTCATTTTCCTGACATCAACGGGAATCTTGCCAAAGCTCTGAGCAGCGTCAGTATGGAAATAAACATTTTTCTCTCTGCAAATCTTCCCGATTTCCGCTATTGGCTCTATTGTCCCAATCTCATTGTTGGCATGCATTATTGAAACCAGTATCGTATCCTTTCTTATTGCTTTCTCCACTTCCTTAGGGTCAACCAGACCGTACTGGTCAACCGGCAGATAAGTCACCTTGAAGCACTGCTTCTCCAACCAGCGCGCAGAATTAAGAACACAGTCATGCTCTATACTTGAAACAATGATATGCTTCCCCTTTTTGCTGTTGGCAAAGGCCGCACCCTTCAAAGCAAAATTATTGGCCTCTGTAGCGCTTCCCGTGAACACTAATTCTTTTGGATTGGCATTCATCAGAGATGCCACTTTCCCTCTTGCATCCTCCAGAGCGCTCTTGGCAGCCCTTCCAGCAGAATGTATTGACATGGTATTGCCGAACTTCTCATTGAAGTAAGGCACCATTGCCTCTATGACTCTCAAGTCAACAGGAGTCGTTGATGCGTAATCCATATAGATTCTCTTCATCAAACCACTTTTAAAATATAACACTGTTATATATATTTAAATGTTATACAATAAAAGATTTAAATAATTCAAACGAAAATGATGTCTATGCCTTACGAAGAATATTTATCAGCGGGTATGCACATTGGGATGAAGCAGCAGACAAAGGACATGAAAAAGTTCATATACAAGGTGAGGGACGACGGTCTGGCTGTCCTGGACTTGCAGACAATTGAGAAGAGGATAAAGCTCGCTGCAAAATTCCTGGCAAGATTCAAAAGAATAATGGTTGTTTCCAGAAAGTATGTTGCATGGAAGCCTGCTGAGAAGTTCGCGGAAGCAGTAGAAGCAAAGGCAATGGTAGGAAGGTTCCTGCCTGGGACAATAACCAACCCGCTTTTCCCTGGATACTATGAACCTGAGGTATTGATAGTGACAGACCCCATGGTCGACTCGCAGGCATTAAAGGAAGCATCCAGCATGAGAATACCGATTGTTGCATTGGTTGACACTTCGAATGAAACTGGTTCTGTTGATCTGGTTATCCCAGTAAACAACAAGGGCAGGAAATCTTTGGCAATGGTCTACTGGCTTCTGGCGCTTGAAATCCAAAAGAACAGGGAAAAGATAAAAGAGGACAGTGAATTCAAGTACAAGCTCGAGGACTTTGAGACCGAGGAAAGACGCAGACAACAGGAAGAGTAAAAACCTTAAATCCTGATTTTTCTATAAATCTATTATGCATGTTAGGGACCCTGCTGTTGCTGGAGGATTCTATCCAAGCGATCCAGAGGAATTGAGAAACCTGCTAAGGTATTTTCTGGAAAAGGTAGATGTTAGAAAAAGGGAAGTAATGGGAATAGTGGCTCCTCATGCTGGCTATGCTTATTGCGGAAAAACATTTGCCTCTGTCTACAAGTCAATCGGCAGCAAGTTTGATACTGTTGTGATTCTAGGCTCTAACCACACTGGTGTAGGCTCTGGGGTTGCGACATGCCTTGGCTCTTGGAAGACGCCACTGGGTTTGGTAAAGACAGACGAGGTATTTTTCAATGAGCTGATAAGGGATTCCATAATAATGGATGACTCTAGACCTCACTCAAGAGAGCATTCTGTCGAGGTCCAGCTTCCCTGGCTGCAATACTTGTTCGAAGGCTTCAGGATTGTTCCTATATTGATAAAGCAAGTGCACTACGATGTCAAGAGTTCTGAGGAGATAGGCAACAAGATAGCTGATGCTGTGAATATGCTGAAAAGAAGTATCCTGATAGTTGCAAGCAGCGACCTGACCCACTACGGCCACATTTACGGCCACGTGCCCTACACAGGCAATCCAGAAGAGGTTGTTAGGAAAATAAGGGAAGACGACATGAGTGTGATAAACAATGTAGAAAGGTTGAAGCCTGAGAAAGTGATAGAGGTTTGTGAAAAAGAGAGGCTCACTGTTTGCGGCTATGGCCCTATTGCTGCAATGCTGTTTGCTGCCAAGAAACTGGGAGCCAATAAAGGGGAGCTTATCGACTATTCAACTAGTTATGATATCTCAAAGAATTTGGATGCTGTTGTCGGATATGCAGGAGTAGCAATTTATTAAACACTATTTCTAAATATAGGCTATGGAGAAGGCTTTAAAGAAAGTCATAAGGAAACATGCTCTAGTTAATGCTAGTGAATATAATGGTAAAGCTAATACGCAAGCTGTTTTAAGTAAAGTTCTTGCAGAGAAACCAAAACTAAAAAAAGAAATATCTATTGTAGGAAAAGCAACTGCAACAATTGTTAAAGAAATAAACTTATTATCTTTGGAAAAGCAGAAAAATGAACTGAAGAAGTTCGGAAAGATAAAGAAGCCTGAGAAAAAGCAAAGGGAAGGCTTACCAGAATTGCCAGAAGCGAAAAAAGGCAAGGCTGTGTTGAGATTCGCTCCAGAGCCAAACGGCTATTTACATCTGGGACATCTGAAGGCTGCTGTTCTAAGTTATCTCTATGCCAAAAAATACAAGGGTAAAGTTTTTCTGAGGTTTGATGACACCAATCCGGAAAGGGAGAAGAAGGAATTCTACAAAGCAATAAGGGACGACCTGAAATCATTTGGACTGGAGTTTGACAAGGAAATCAAAGAATCAGACTACATGGAGAAATTCTACAGACTTGCTGAAGAACTAATCAAAAAGGGAAAATTCTATGTTTGCACTTGCCCCCAACCAAAGTTAAGAGAGATGAGGGCAAATAAAACAGCATGTGAGTGTAGAGGCAGAAATGAAAAGGAGAACCTTAAATTATGGAAGAAGATGCTGAAAAACGCAGAGAAGGGATCAATGATTGTCAGGCTAAAAACTGACCCAGGGCATCCCAATCCTGCCTTAAGAGAACCAAGCATGCTGAGAATTATTGATGTTCCCCATCCTTTGAAAGGAAAAAAGTATAGGGTATATCCGCTTTACAATTTCGCCTGCACAGTAATGGACCACATACTAAAGGTAACCCATGTGCTAAGGGACAAGGGATTTGAGAACGATGCCAGAATACAGGAAACATTATACGATATATTTGATTGGAAAAAACCTGTGACAATACAGTTCGGAAGGCTTAAGACTGTTGCAGGGATTCCAATGAAGAAAAGGAAAATACTGGAGATGATAAGGGAAGGTAAGCTGAGCGGTTTTGACGACATAAGACTACCCAATCCCAGAAACTTATTGAAGAGAGGCTTCAAGCCCGAGGCAATCAAAAGGCTGATAGAAGAGATAGGACCCAGCAAATCAGACATCAACATAAGCATAACAACATTGGAATCATACAACAGGCAAATAATTGATTCCCTTTCTCCAAGATACTTCTTCGTTGGACAGCCAATTGAGATAAGGCTTGACAAGGTCTCCAAAAAATCTGTCAAGGCCCCATTATTCCCAAGAAAGAGAAAGTACAGGAAGATTCCAGTATCCAGAAAAATATTTGTTGAGAAGCTTGACTTTGTCCAGCATAAGAACAAGGAGATCAGGCTGATGCACTTCTGCAACATTATGCTAAACAAAAAATCAAAGGTAACAAGCATAAGGCTGAAGGATGTTCCAAAGATACACTGGGTCTCATCAAGGAATGTTAAAATAAGCATAATGATGCCCAATGGGAAGCTTGTCGACGGGCTGGCAGAACCTGAAATAAAAAAAATCAAGCCCGATCAGACTGTCCAGTTTGAGAGAATAGGCTTTGCCAGATGCGACGAGAAAGGTCTTTTCTACTTTGCGCACAAATAAAACTTGATGAACATGAGCAAGTACATAGGAATCGTCATAATTATAATTGTTTTAGGGTTCACCC
>CAYQXC010000036.1:0-6036 GCA_964421545.1 uncultured archaeon
CTGAACAATAACTCCAGCAAGTCACCAGACAGCTTAATCCTCTTGTTGCCGTAATGGTCCAAGTCGTCCTTAGGTATTATATCAAGGGAGAACTCAATTATCTTTTTCACGGCCTTCAGGATGTAGTTGGCCTTTTTCATTTTGTCTTTAGGATCCTGACCCAAGTGAGGGAGAAGGTACTTGTTGATTATCTGCTCAACCCTCTGCTTCCTGTATTCCTTCTGCACTATCTTCAGATGCTTTCCAACAAACTCCAAGGCTTCTGACTTTGTCTGGACGTCTGTCTCGTAAAGGTTTGTATAGAATTCGCTTATCACCTTTTCATCCTCAAGTCCGTCCACTATGTCCTTGTCCTTGTCCAGGCCGAGCAGTTTTAGCAGGACAACTATTGGCAGCCTGCGTATGTTGGCGAAAGAGATGTAAATGGAACCGTCGTTCTTCCTTTCCAGTGTGTGCCTTTGGATAAAGCCGTTCCTCTCAGAGTTTATCCTTATCAGTTCAGTGTAGTTCCCGACGTTTTGGTCTTCCACAATCATCCTGTTAGGAGCTATTTCCTCTATCAGGACTAAAACCCTTTCAGTGCCGTTTATTATGAAGTATCCGCCGGGGTCGTCAGGGTCTTCGCCCACTTCCTCCAGCTCCTCCCTTGACATCTTGCTTAAAGGACACAGTTTTGACTTGACCATGATTGGCATCTCAGCAAGCAGCACGCTCACAGGCTCCTGCTCAACCTTGTTTACAATGGGCGTTGCCTCAAGATAGACAGGGGCAGTGTATGAGAAGTCTCTCAGTCTGGCTTCAGTTGGCATTATCTCCCTGATTCCGCCCTCAGCCTCCTTGACGCACGGCTTGCCAATTGTTATTTTGCCGAATTTTATCACAAGCTCTCCTATCTCTGGGACCTCGGGTTTGATTTCCTCTATCTGGTCTATTATTCCTTGCAGCCTGTTGTCAACAAAATCATTATAACTGTTGATCTGGAACCTGACAAAGCCAACATCGTTTTTGAAGGATTTTAAAATTTCATTCATGATATCACTTTTTCTTCTTTGGAACAACTATCCTGTAGTATGTTGTTGAGCCTGCAACAGGGGACTTCCTGAGAATTTTTAAAATGTCTCCCTCCTCTGCTTCAAGCTCCTTTACAACGGGATCGTTGGTAAGTATCTTAGGCAGCTGGTTGGGCTTTATCTTCAGCTTTTCAAGCAGTTCCTTTTTTTCGTTATCATCAAGAATAATGTGCTCTGGAACCAGTTCATGTTTTAGAACGCTAAATTCTTTTCCCAACCCATCACCATATAGATTACTCTGTCTGCAGAGTAAACCAAGATGTATTTTCTATATAGATTTTTAACGCTTATAAAGCTTACTATTTTTTGGCTTTTCTACCTTCTTCTCTTCTTTCTGGTCTTCTTGGCTTTCTTGACGCGCTTTTTAGCCTTTCTTGCAGGCTTTCTTCTTGGTTTTGGCCTTACTCTACTCTTCACAACCCTCAGTTCAACTGGTTTCAATGGCGTTGCTGGAAAATACACTTGTATGGCCACGCTTAAGATTGACACTGCAACCAAAAACATGCCAAAAGAAATTGCTACTGGGCTCAGTGGGTTTAAAAAAACTATTACGATTCCTATTGCGAAGAGTATTACAGTCAATATCATTGTTCCTATGTTCATAAGTCTATATTTGGAAAAACTCGCTTAAAAGGTTTTCTTTCCTAGCTTTAATGACTTGAATAATTCAAATGCCTTGATGGATTCGTTTCTTACATCAACAGGGACTTTTTCTTGTTTCAATTCCTCAGGCGAAAACCATGCAAAATCCTTTAACTCAGATTTGTTTACAGACATTTTCTCTGGATTCTCAGGGACGCACAGATAGAAAAAACAGCAGTGGTTGTGGTCGCCAACATTATGAACATTAACGTAGAAAGGAATAGCAAGCTGCTCTACCACATTTCCTTCTGCGGGGATGTCACTCATGTTCAATATCTTAACTTCCAAACCCAGTTCCTCTCTAAGCTCCCTTTTCACAGCCTCGTCAGGAGTTTCATTTTCTTCTATGTGTCCTCCAGGAGGCAGCCACTTGTCTAGCTTTTTGTGATGAATCAGAAGAACTTTATTTTCATGCATTACATAAGCCCAATAACCAAATCTGTTTTCATATAAACAGAATTAACATTAGTAGCTTAAATTAATCCCGGAAAATAAAGGAGGAAAATCCTCATCACGCTTTCGCGCTCGGATAAAACAAAAAAACAAAAGAAAAAACTACTTCCTTTGCTCTTTTACTTGATTCTTGTCCTATTGTGCGCAAGTGCCTTCCAGCTTTGTCCCATCTCCTGTGAAGGAGTAGGAAGCGTCTGTCACAGTGTCTGTGTAGACTATTGTCACGTCAAACGAAAAGCTGTTTCCTGCGCTGCACAAAGCCCCGGCAGTATTGTTTGTTACAGTGGTCGATCCGCCAGTGGCCAATGTTGTGGAGGTGCTGGTTATGACTGTCGAGTCTAGGGTGATGCTGTTTATAGTTATCGCGTTCCTTAGGTTGTTCCTTATGACCAGCGTCACATCGTCGTCACTTCCGTCGTCAGCAACAGAATAAGCGGATATTCCAACATCCGCATTGCTCCAGTAAGCAGCGCTCGCCCTCTCCCCTGTGCTCCTGCCAATTCCCGGAATGCCGCCCAAGACACTTATGACAATAAGTGCAATGACGACAACAACTGCAAGGATTATCAAATATTCCGTAGATGTCTGTCCTCTTCTCATGTTTATCTCCTTATTTTGTAATAATTTATATTACAAATTTATAATACTATATATTATAAGATGATATAAAAGCTTATCGCTGTGATAATCATGGAACCAAAAAATATGGATGAAAGGCCGAAGTTCTCTATTGCACTGGACACTGGAAAAATGCAGGTCAGGAAGGAAAAAGAAAGTGTAAAAATAGCTGGTTTGGAACCATTATCAAAAAGCCGGTCAGAAGAGGAAAGAGTGCCAACCTACATAAATGGTTTTGACGACGCGATAAGCGGGGGATTCCTGAAAAACAGCGTGAACATGATTGGCGGCGGTGCCGGGTCCGGGAAAAGCATATTCTGCATGCAGTTTCTGGTCAACGGTATTGAGAAGAACAATGAGAATGGTGTTTACGTTTCTTTTGAAGAAGACAAGGAGAAAATTCTAAGGGACATGAAAAAATTTGGTTGGAACCTTGAAGAGAAGATAAAAAACAAGCAGCTGATTATCCTGTCCTATACACCTGAGGAAGTGGACAAGGTTCTGGAGACTGGCGCAGGAACTGTGAGAGACATTATTGACAGCATTGATGCAAAAAGAATTGTTGTGGATTCAATGACAGCATTCTTGCTATTATACAAGACAGAGAGGGAGCAGAGAAAATCTGCGTTGAAACTGTTTGTAGCCACCTCCAAATGGAACTGCACCACTCTCATTACTTCAGAGCAAGAGCCTGACCCGGAAAAGCACTCCAGCACAGTCATTGAGTTTGAGTCTGACGGTGTTGTTCTGCTTTACAATATAAGGAAAGGAGATGTGAGAGAGAGGAGCATAGAGATTTTCAAGATGCGCGCCACCCAGCATTCCGCCAAAATATTCCCCATGCAGATCACTGAGAAGGGGATTGTAGTTTATCCTGAGCAGGTTGTTTTCTAATGATTGTGAAAATCGTGAAAGGACAGACTTCAGTGGAAATGATAATAATTTCAGGAGTAGTTATGGTGATACTAACAACCACCCTTGCCATAAACCAGGACGTCATGACCAGTGCTTACAACCAGTTTGAAGGCAAGAAGGCAAGGACAGTTGTTGACGAGCTGGCAAACATGGCCGAATTAATTTATCAGGAGGGTGTTGGGGCCAAGACCAAGATATTTGTCACAATGCCTAATGACATTGGCTCAGTATCAATATCCGGAAGGACAATAAAGATTGCTCTGAACAATGGTGAAGTCATTTACAGGAATCTTGATTTTAATGTTTCTGGTTCTTTGTCAACAGAGGAAGGCAATTACTGGGTATGCATGAAATCAATGCAGCAGAATGTTGCTATTTACGACTGTTCAAACTCAACAGCATCTGTTGTGTGCGGTGACAGTGTAAGAGAAGGTGATGAGGAATGCGACGGCTCTGATTTAGGTAATTACTCTTCTGACTGTAGCGAATATCCTGGTTTTGATGGTGGAACATTATCTTGTTATTCAAACTGTACCTTTGACACAAGTGAATGTACAGTCACACCACCGACTATTAGCATAATTCTTTTTAATCCAACAACTAATACAAGTTTCACTCAGAATGAATTTAATGAATTTACTGTTAATGTTTCATGCATTGATGTAGACTGTGAGAATGTTAATGTGAGTTTAGACCCCTTTGCTTGGTGGAATACTTCATGGCAGCATAGAAGAGTAATTAATATCACAAACAAACACGGGAGTGAAGTGTTAAGAGAAGGCTACTCTATTAATTTCACAATAGATACAACTACTAGTAATGGTTTTGTCGCTAATGGAAATGACCTAAGAATTGTGTGGCTGAATGGTACAACAAACATAGAACTAGACAGAATAAATGCAACTCCTTTCAATTCAGCTACAACATTGATATGGTTTAAACTGCAGGACAATATATCTTCTAGTGGCTATAACGATAGCTATTATGTTTACTATAACAATAGTGATGCTGGAACACCTCCAACAAACAGGTCCAAGGTATTCTATTTCGCAGATGATTTTGACAGGTCAAATAGAGATCTTGATGGAGATAATGAGTGGACAAAAACAGTTTTTGGGACTTTTGACGCTGATGTAGTTTCTAGTTATGCTACATTTGATTCAACAGGTACTTGGTATAGTACAAGTGATGATGCTGGGTGGATTTGGCAGAACTTTACAGCTTTGGATGATTGGGAAGCAACAGTCCATGTAACTCAAGACGGGGGAGCTGAACAGTACCAAAGGATTGGATTGGGTGTTAGAAATGAGCCAACTGTAGCTGATTCTGTAATGTTTGTGTCTTTAATAGGGGGCAATGCAGACAATCAATATGGATGGGTTTTAAGATCATCAAAGGGCGGAATTGCTACATGGTCAAACTGGCAAACAATTACTGGTAGTATTCCTGTCTATATAAAAATGACAAAAATCGGAACTTCATACACAGTTTACATGCATGATAGTAATGAGTTCGGTTCTTACAGTATGGTTGATACAAGCCAAACTATGACATCAGATAATTATGTTGGTATTCCTGCTGCGAGTAGTACTACTGTCAGCAGTATTACTGATACAAGATGTGATGACTTTAAAATAAGAATGTTACTCTCACCAGAGCCTTCAGTGCAATTGGGAGATGAAGAAAATCAAATGGAAGCAAAGGGTCCAATATCAATGACGATTGGGGCAACTCCTTTCTATACAAACAAGTCAAGCAATCCTTTCACTATAAACTTGAATCAGGATGAATCCGAATTAGTAACTTTCTGGGTAAATGCAACTGGTGATGTTGGGGAAATATATGAGTTCTTTGCTTTTGCAAATGTCACTAGCAATATGAGTATTAGTGATGATACTGATAAGATAGAGATAACAATAGTGGCTGAAACCGATTCTCCAGCATCTGTGACAAACTTGGCAAACCAGTCTGCAGGATCAACGTGGATATACTGGAATTGGACTAATCCCTCAGACTCTGATTTTGACCATGTTGAAGTATGGGTTAATGGAACATTCTATGCAAATGTCTCAACACCAGACAACTACTATAATGCAACATCCTTGGCAAGTGGTAATTGGTATGAGATACAGACAAGAACAGCAGACACAAATGGCAATTTAAACCAGACGTGGGTTAATGATACAGCAAAAACAGGAAGTGCACCACCAGAAAATATATCTGTTTTTTATGATGGGTTTGAAGGTTGGGGAAGCAGCAACTGTGAGCACAATGGCATGTGGGACTCATGCTACAGGGGCGATGGCAACATATACAGGGACAATGATGAATACAATGG
>CAYQXC010000037.1:0-5548 GCA_964421545.1 uncultured archaeon
GGGACATAGAGGAAAAGGGATTAGGAAAGGTAATTAAGATAGCTGAATTCAAGATTGACAACAACAGAGACCGCGACTCATTATTCAAGAACATAGACATTATTCTAGAGAAAATCACTGGTTAGGGTATTCCTCTACTTCATCACTAAGAACAACCAGAGCAACGCCTGCCTCCTTGAAGAACTTCCTAGTGAACTCGGCCGCATGGTACTTCTTCTGGCAGACAACCCTCTTGATTCCGGCGTTTATGATCATCTTGGCGCATATGAAGCAGGGCTCGAACTTGGTGTAGAGTGTTGCTCCTTTCGTTGAAACGCCATGCAATGCAGCTTGGACAATGGCGTTCTGCTCAGCGTGCACAGTCCTGACGCAATGCTTTGAAACTGACCCGTCAGGATTCACGACATCGCTCATCAGATGGCCCTCGTCGTCGCAATGAGGCAAGCCCATTGGAGAGCCTGCGTAGCCTGTTGTGATAATCCTCTTGTCCTTAACTATTATCGCACCGGTCCTTCCCCTGTCGCATGTTCCCCTGGTTCCTACAAGCTTGGCTATGCTCATGAAGTACTCGTCCCAGGAAGGCCTCTTGTACTTTTCCTTCTTGGGTTTGACATCCTTAACAGAAACATCCTCAACAGGCCTAATGCCCTTTAGCCTGTCAATCTTCCTTTTCAGAAACATGTCGTCTTCCATTTGAATCAATGGTAGTTAAAATTTTAAATGTTTTTTGGTCTCTCGATTTTAATGACATCGAGCTCCTTCACAACTGCCTCGCACCCGAGCTTCTCCGCGACTGACGGCTTTGTCCTGCCTCCGTCCCCTGTCACAAGCTCTTTAATATATAGGCCGGCAGCTCCCTTAACCTTGATTTCCAGGGTCTTCCTGTTGATCTGCTTGTACTTTATTTCCTTGACCCTTCTTCTTCTGACAAGGTCGGCCCTCCTGTGAGAGACCCTGACAGGTGTTCTCTGAGCTATTGACACTTTGAGTTCCTTCAGCTTTCTCAGTTCCTTCTTCTCAACTGGCTTTGACAGTTTCACTAACACCCTGTAGCTCTTGTCTCCCCTGCCCATCTTGACATTCCTGACAGTGTCCCTGTCGCAGAACTTCAGCAGCTTGACTTTAATCTTGCTGCCTTTGTTTATCTTGGTTTGGATTTTCCTGAGGCTGAACTTCCTCTTTACAGGCTGCAGCACCTCAAAGACAAAGGGCCTCCAGTCCAAACATCTTGCATCTATGTCCTCCCTGCCATAACCATGGAAGGAATTGCTTTTTCCCTTGGTGACCTTCATGAAGGGCTTGGCAATTATCTCCTGAACAGATGTCTTGTATTTTCCTGGCGTTCCCCATTTGGATTGAGGGATGCCTCTTTTTAGTTTCTTGTAATATCCCAGAACATAAAGCGAGTTTACCTGTATGTTGACTTTGTTCTTTTCAAAGTCAGCGACTATGAGTATGTCGGGCTTCTTGAAGTTTACGGGCTTCTCAATCAAATCGTAAATCTTCTTGCCCAACTCCCTGTTTATCTCTGACTTTATTGACTCGACAAGCTCTATGCCAGTTATCTCCCAGAGCTTCTCCTCCTTCCTGAAGATGTCGTCATTAATTTTTGAGCCGACAAGAAAGCTGTTGAACTCAAGACCGTCCAGCTTCTTGACAGCCTTCTTTGCAAACTTGTCCAGCTTGTCAAACAGATTCGAGCAAAGCCAGCACTCTTCCTTTTTTATCTTAATCTCATTGTTCCTGAACTTGAGGCCGTAGAAATTGTTGAAGTTAATCTTTGGATTATCGATTATCTTGGCGTCAATCATCATTGCTGTGAATTTCCTGACAGCCTTTCCCCTTTCCTCGTTGGTCATGCCTGTCAACAGTCTAGAATAAAGCCTGCCTAGGCAATGGTCGCATAAGTTCTTCTCCAAAACCTTTGAAACATTCTCAATCATTCAAATCCCCCTCTGGTCGCATATCCAGTTGATAGTTGATATGCATGATGTTGCAAGATAGACCTTCTTGCCCAATGAAACCTTTTCAGCTCCCCTGTTAATCAAAAACTTCTCCTCGGCATGCGGTATGCCGACATTGTCGCCACAAACAAATATGGGATTCTCTTCTATATCCACATCCTTTATGGGAGTCCCCTTCTCGTGCAAGACATAAACCTTGCCGTCCAGTTCCTTCAGCACCTCTTGGAGGCTTTTCCTGGATATCTTTGTACCGCTTATCTCCTTCCACTCCTTGTCGAACTTGAATGACAATAGTTTCTTTATCCACATGGCGTTGGTCTTCTCGTCAACATAGACCTTCAGCAGCTTGGAACCGTCAAACCATATTGTAACAGGCGGGTTTGGCGGACCGTTCATCACCAGAATAAAATTGGTGTCCTCCCTTGACTTGTGAGATAGCCACAAAGCAGAAGTTATGCAACTGCAGACAACATCCATCCTGCCACCAGAGTCCAATAAGTCATCTATGTTGAACCTGCTGTCTGTCCTTGCCTTCCTAGAATAAAGAATAAAGGTCCTCATAACTTGAAGCCCTTGAATTTCTTCATCATCTTTCCCATCATTCCCCTCTTGCTAGAGAACATCTTCATCATCTTCTTCATCTGCTGGTATGTTTTCAGCAATTCCCTGACATCGGCTTCTGTCACACCCGAGCCCTTGGCAATCCTCTTGACTCTTGACGGGTTTATCAATGTCGGGTCTGCCCTTTCATTCTTTGTCATTGACTGTATCATGTAGCCCCACTTCTTCATCTTCTGCTCCTGCTTGTTAACATCCATGTCCTTTGGCAGCTTCATTGAAGCCATTCCAGGAATCGAGCCGAGAACAGACTTCATTGAGCCCATTTTCTGCATTGACTGCAGCTGCTCGAAGAACTCGTCCATGCTGAACTTGCCTGTCATTATCTTCTTGGCAGTCTCGGGCTTGAACTCTGCCTCCTTTGCCTTTTCCAAGAGACCCTGCATGTCTCCAAAGCCAATCAGCCTTGAGACAAACCTCTCAGGGTCGAAAATCTCCATTGCGTCAAGCTTCTCTCCTGTTCCGATAAACTTGATAGGGGCCCCAGTTATTGCGCATGATGTCAACGCGCCTCCGCCCCTGGCTGTCCCGTCCATCTTCGTGAGGAATATGCCTGTTATCCCGACCAGCTTCTTGAAGCCTTCAGCCTGCTCCCCTGCTGCCTGGCCAAGGTCAGCGGGTATTGTCAAAAGAACTTCCTCAGGTTTTACAAAATCACCCAGCTTCTTCAGCTCATCAGCCAGTTCCTTGTCTAAAGAACTCCTGCCTGATGCGTCAATGATTATTATGTCGTATTTCTTGAACTTCTCAATCCCGGTTTTTGCAATCTCAACAGGGTCCTTCACATCCTTTGGAGCATAGACAGGGACATGGTTCTGCTCAGCCAGTTGGGACAGCTGATCCATGGCAGCAGGCCTGTGGATGTCGCAGCCAATAAGGGCAGGCCTGAGTCCTTTCTTCCTGTAGAAATTGGCAAGCTTTCCAATCGAGGTCGTCTTTCCTGCAGCAAACAGACCAACAAACATTATCTTGCCGGGCTTCATCATTATTTCCGGCTTATCACCCACAAACCCAACCAACTCATCATAGACAATCTTTACCAAGTGCTCCTTGGCTGTCAATCCTTTTGGCGGCTTCTCGTTCAGAGCCCTATCTTTTATCTTGTTCGTTAAAGAATCAGCCAATTTAACATTGACATCCCCAGCCAGAAGAGTCTTATTAATGTCTTTGGCCAAATCCTCGACAACATCCTTGTCAATATAGCCTGACTTGGTTATCTTGTCTATGGCGTTCTTTAACCCTTGGCTCAGTTTCTCAAGCATACCTAACAGTTTAATTTTTGATGTTCTTAAATATTAATATGAAAGTTGTGGGTCTGGACCTTGCAGGGATGTCTAAAAACCCTACTGGCTTCTGCCTGTTAACAGAGAAAGGCGCAGAGACAAAAACACTCTACAGCGACTTGGACATACTCAATGAAATTGACTTGGTTAAACCTGAGTGCATAGCAATAGACGCGCCGTTCTGGATGCCCAAGTCAGGAGCATGGAGGCCTGCTGACGAAAAGCTGATGGAGAGGGGCTTCCAGCCAGTATCACCGCTGTTTCCCACAATGAGGATTCTTGTGATAAGGGCAACCAAGCTTGTCAAGACTCTTATTGAGAGAAAATACAGGGTAATAGAGGTATTCTCAAAAGCGTCAGAAAAGATTCTAGGCTTGAGCAAGGAACCGAGAAAGAACAAGGACGAGTACGATGCCTTATTGTGCGCATTGACAGCAAAAGCATATCTGGAAGAGAATTATGAGGATTTGGGCGGAATTGTAATACCGAAATAATTTTCTATTTTCTGATGTACCTGCTGATATGGTCGGTTGAATATACATTTCTCAATGAGGAGTCTATTACCTCGAGAAGATTGCCTCTCTCGGAAGTGATAAGACATTCAGTTTGATTGATATTGTGAAAGGAATCCCCGACCACATCAGGTATGTGAAGCTCGACCTTGTCTTTGAAAAGGAGCATTGCAATGTTTTCTTCCCCTACAATGTTGTCCCCATCTATGCCGTCGTATTTCCAGTATCCAGTCAGAATGAAGGGGTTCTGGCCTCTCTCGTCAGGAACAAAATCAGTAGGAAGCTTGTTTATCAGATATATTTTCCCCCCTGCAGGACATGTGCTCAGCTTTTTCACAATGTCACTCTTCCTGTTCCACTCCAGTTCGGGATAGCTGCTGAAATTGTTTAGCAGAGACTCAAACTTGCTGTACAGCATATCCATCTCTTCTTTCAAAGGAGAGGAATAGCTTTTTGCAACATTCTTGAACTTTGCCTTGAGCTGCTCTGCAATTTTATTGTCCATATCATAAAGAAGAATGCAAAAAGATTTAAGCTATTGCTCTCTTCATTCAAGAAGCTTCTTGACAATGTTTTCAGGCTCAAACTTCTCCAAGTCCTCGTAGTTCTGCCCGACGCCGAGATATAGTATCGGTTTGTTTATCGTGTGAGAAGCTGATAAAGCCGCGCCGCCCTTCTCGTAGACATCTGCCTTTGTTATGACCAAGGCATCAACACCGACCGCGTCATTGAAAATCTTGCACTGGTCGTAGATGTCATTACCTGTCAAGGCGTCCAGAACAAGGACCTTCAGGTCAGGCTTGTTGACTCTTACTATCTTCTTCAGCTCGTCAACAAGATTAGTGTTAGCATGGCTCCTGCCAGCAGTATCAGCTAGAACAACATCAATATCTTTGGCCTTTGCATGCTTGACTGCGTCAAAAATAACAGCAGCCGGGTCTGCTCCATACTTGTGCTTGATAACTGTAAGACCTAGATTCCTTCCGTGCTCTTCTAGCTGCTCGATGGCGGCCGCCCTCCAAGAGTCAGCAGCAGCAAGAACGCAGCTGAAACCTTTTTGTTTTAACAAATGACCTATCCTTGCGATTGTTGTTGTCTTGCCAGAGCCATTGAAGCCTAGGAAAATAATCACGAAAGGTTTCTTGGTTTTTATTTTTTCCACTAAGTCAAT
>CAYQXC010000038.1:0-5338 GCA_964421545.1 uncultured archaeon
CCAGAGGACAGCAACAGAAGAAGCAGCCAAGGCGGGAATGGGCAACATGACAAATGAGACCAATTTGACAAATGCTACTCTGCCTTAAATGATTCCTCAACAATCTTTCTTATGTCTTCAAATACCTCTTTCTTGCTTCTGTTCCCGTCTATTATGTGTACATTGGGGAAATAGTTTTTCAAAGACAAGTAATTTTTTATTATTTTCTCCATTTTCCCCTTTTCTTCGAAAAACTCCAAGTGAAACCTTTCCTTTGAAATCCTCTCCAAGCAGACTTCCGGGTCGCAATTGATTATAAACGTTAAATCAGGCTTTCTGAAGTTTGAGTTAATCTTCTTTAGGAAGTCCATATCAACGTCCAGAGAGCCGAACGCTAGGGTGGAGAATATGTAGCGGTCGCATATGACTGTCCTCCCCTCCTCCAATGCTGGTTCTACCTCCTTGTCCAGATGATAGGCACGGTCAGCAACAAACATGAGCTGTAGAGTTAAATTGGATATCTTGATGTGCTTTCTCAGAGAGGATTTGATCAGCCCCCCTATGAAGTCCTCTGTCTGCTCCTTTGTCAGGAGGACCCTTTTGCCTTTCTCTAATAAATATTCCTTTAACAGCATGGCCTGTGTTGACAGACCCGAACCGTCCAGGCCTTCAAAAGCTATGAATTTACCTTTCATATCAAACATCAAAGCAGTATTTTATTTTCTGGAACTGTTTCCTGAACTCAGTCACTTCTTCCTTTATCTTTTTAGTGTCCTTCTTGTCAATCAACGCATCCCTGAAGAACGATGCGATTGTCTTCATCTCCCTTTCTTTCATCCCGAACCTCGCCAGCTCCTGGACACCCAGCCTTATTCCCGATGGGTTTCTTGTTGCGTCGTGCTCGGAATCTATTGGGAGCGCAATCTTGTTGCATATTATGTTGCAGTCCTCAAGGACATTGGCAACAACCTTCCCCCCGCCAAATTCCTTTACATTGACTATTGCCTGATGGGATTCAGTGAAGCCCAGTTCAGGGCAAAGGACATTGAAGCCTTCCTTTGTTAGTGACTCGGCCAAGACCTTCGCATTCCTGATGACTTGAGAAGAATACTCATCACCAAACTTGTCCATCTCCAAGGCAGTCACAGCCAATGAAGGGAATCTGTGGATATGTGTATTAGAGGTGACTTTGGGGAACAGGGCAGTCTCTACTCTTTTCCAATCTTTATCGTCTAATTTGTTATTGCCGATCACAATGCCGCCCTGAGGTCCTTGGAATGTCTTGTGCGTCGATGATGTGATTATGTCTGCTCCCTCTTCGAGGGGCTTCTGGAACTTCTTGTTGTAGACAAGGCCGAAAACATGCGCAGAGTCATAGACAATCTTTATGTTGTCATCAATCGACTCCTTTATTTCTCTTATGGGATGCGGGAACAGGAACATTGACGCCCCGAACATTACAATCTTGGGTTTGACTTTCTTTATTATTTCTATTGTCTTTTCAACATTGACATTGAGCTTTTCCTTGTCAAAAACCATGTCAAAGTTTTTAAGCCCCCTTACTCCGGCCAGCCCCCATCTTGTATGGCTGACATGGGCGCCGTTGGGTATGCCGGGACTGACAAGAATGTCTCCAGGCTTGGTGAATGCCGCGTAAACAGTAAGGTTTGCTATGCCTCCGGAAAGCGGTCTTGCGTCAGCGAACCTTGTGCTGAACTTTTTGGCGAATATCTCGTTGCAGACCTTTTCTATGTCATGCGAATGCTTGGTTCCCTTGTAGTGGCAGTCGTCCCCAGTGTGCTCGTTGTACCTTCCGCTAAAGTCAGAAGTGTAAAGCTTCTCTGCCAAAGGAGACATCACGCTCTCAGAAGCAATCATGTTTATGCATTCCTGCCTTCTCCACCTGTTGTGCGTGTTGACAATATCAATTATCCTGTCCAGCATTCAACCACTCTTCATTATTATGAAGCCCACTATTGTGAATATTATTGCTGTAATTATTAATACGACACCCAAGCCGAAACTGTCAGGGTTTCCCATTAGCAGCTGTATGCCGACGTAAGCCATAATAACGTCTCTTATCAAACCCTTTATTCCCATTGAATCACATTGTTGAGAATCTCTTCTTAATTTCCACTATGTTGCAAGTATCTGGTTTCACGCCGCCCTCAGGACAATAACCTAAAGCCACACAAGAAGGACCTGCTTTTTCAAATATAACAGGAGCAACCTTTTTGACTTGTTTAAGCATTTCCATAGCAACTTTGTTTATTTCCCATTGAGCCCTTGCGCAACACCTTAGCTTGAAAAAATGTAATAATTCTCTTGCATTCATTGTCACAACAATGTTTGTTTTTATTCCTTGGGGAGATAGCATTCTAACATCCTCGAATGGTATGCCCATGTCTAAAAGTTCTTGGATTAACTTGGTGTCATAATCAACAAATTCATTGAGTTTTTTAAGTGCCTTCTCATTTTCAGCAATTTTAGGAGGTATTACAACATCACAGTGAGATTTGTTGTATCTTCCTGATTTTATTGTGTAAGACGCTAATCTATGTCTGACTAGCTGAATTTCCAAAACACGACTAACATCCTCCAAAGAGAATGTGAATGAAGCGTGTTCTATTACAGAAACATGACCGTATCCAATTACTCTTCTTAAGATTTCTCTGGCCTTTTCCAAGGTCATTTTCTCCTTTCTTATAGAAGGTGCTTTTGTGCTATAAGATGTCTGGGCTGCTAAAGCACAAGTTATTTCTGGGTCAGGTGTATAACGTAGAAGCTCAACTTTCATGTATTTCTATTTCAGTCTGAAATATTTAAAGGTTTATAGAACCCATACTAAAAAATATGAAAATTAAGGCCATTCTGATTGATGCTGGAGGAGTATTCTTTAAAGGCTCCTTAGATGATTTTATTAGAAAGGCTTCTGAATTGTTGAAAATAAGATTTGAGATTGAAGAAAATAAAAGAAATTTTTTAAATAAAAAACTAGTCAGTGGGAAAATAAATGTCAGATGCTATTTCAGAGAATTTTTTAACATTCCTATTTCAGGTGATAAAATGAAAAAATTGATTAAATTATGGAATAGGACATGGTTAATAGACAAGGAGATGATTAAACTTGTAATGTTACTTAAGAAAGATTACACACTGGCACTTTTTTCTAACTTGGATAAGAATAATAGTAAGGTATATAGAAAAAAAGGTTGGTACAGTTATTTTGACAATTTAATATTATCCTTTGAGTTGGGTATGACCAAGCCTCATAAGAATATATTCAAAACTGCTTTGAAGAAGCTGAAATTAAAATCTGAAAATTGCCTATTTATTGATGATCAAAAGGACAATCTAATTACAGCAAGAAAATTGGAAATGAAAACTACATTATTCGAGTCCCCTTCTAAATTAAAGAAAGACCTCAAAAGAATGAAAATAATCTAATCACTTCTTGCGCATGCTCAGGAATAACATTAGCAAGAACAGGCCCAGAATGAACATTGACGCATAGCCAATTGGCGAGTTCACGAATGTGAACAAACCTGTTATCGGACTTTCCTCAACACATTCCTGTTCCAAGACAGGCATGTCTTCAACAGTGCCGCAGTCCTTTATGTCCACACATGTCCTTGTTTGAGTTGCATCAACACACTCGGACCAGTCCACACATACCCATTCCTCTACACATTCCGGCTCTGTTACAACACCGCCAGTAGTTAACTGCTCGCATGTTTTGGAAGGATTACAGAAGTATCCATCTCCACAGTCGTCGTTTGTGCAGCAGTTGCCGTCAAAAGCTGCTTCACCGCAGCAAACCTGTCCCTCTTTCAGGCAGTCCTCTGGGCAGTTTGAGCAGTCTTCCTTGTAACCGCAGTTATCATCACCACAAACAATGGGTATTGTCCCTCCGCCCCCGCCTATGAACACTCCGCCAGTTGGTGCAGGTGGAGCGCATGCAGAATCAGCTGAACAGGAATCATCATCACAGTCAATCAAGTCGTCACAGTCATTGTCTATTCCGTCATCACAGACCTCTGTGGCGCCAGGGTTTACATTCGGGTTGGAATCATCACAGTCATCATCACCATAACCATCCTCATCATCATCAGTCTCGCCTGCACATATTCCAGCTGAACAGACATCGTTTGCTGTTTTTGGATTGTCGTCATCACATTCTGTTCCATCTTCCACATTTGTGTAAACACAAATTCCTTCAGTGCATACCTCGTCTGTACAAACATTAGAATCATCACAGGTCTCATTAGCATAACATTCAGCATCCTCATCCACTTCTCCATCACAGTCGTTGTCAAAGCCGTCTGTATGGTTGGTCTCAACTTCAGGATATGAGTCGCCCCAAACATAACCAGAATCATAATAACAGTACTTGTCAGCCTCTCCACAGTGTTGCGAAGTGCACTGAGTTTCACCATCACATGTCCAGATGCCACAAGTTATCGTCCCCACAACTGCGCATTCTCCTTCAGAACAATCATAATCATCTCCTGCGTTTTCTATTGTGTCTGTCCCAACACCAACACATTCAAAACCTGTTGTGAAATCATAATCATTACAATCCTCGTTCTCAAAAGAACAACCTTCCTCAGAGCATGAACCGTCATAATATCTTACATTTGCCTCACAGTAAGAATCAAAAGAACAACTATCCGTGTAATCGCATGTTTCTTCAGCATCACAACCAAAGTAACATGTTGAACCGTCCTGAGCATAGTCTATTTCTTGATCACAGACAGCGCCACAAGCTACAGAATCTGTTTCAGGGAAGCCATCCGTATCGTCTGCGTCAGCGCATACCTTGTATTGGTATTTGCAGTGTTTTGACTCATTAAAATAACAACTACAACTGCATGCGTGGTCTCCGTAAAACCAATAACTTCCCTCACATGTGTCAAAACAATCTGAATATTGAGTACAAGCTATGTCACTACAGAAGTTGACCTCACAAGCATAACCGATTAATGGTGACAATGATAGCAATGATAAAACCAAAGCCACGACCAAGATGCTCTTATTCATTTCATCACTTTATAGTAAATATAACTGATAGAAAACTATTTAAAGATATCATTAATTAGTAGTAAAAGATATGGGCCCGCCCAGATTCGAACTGGGGTCACCGACTCCCGAAGCCGGAATACTAGACCAGACTATACTACGGGCCCTAAGAATATTAAAGAAATATTTAATTAATAAAATAGGAGCATAGAAAGATATTAAAGCCCTACTTCAATGAAGGCTCCCAGAAAGACAGCCAAGACAGCCAGGCCCAGCAGTATCAGGGAGTCCTTGAAAACAAGGGAAAACTCCTTGCTGAACAGCTTCTCCCTTATTATTC
>CAYQXC010000039.1:0-5305 GCA_964421545.1 uncultured archaeon
ATTTAATAAACTTTTCCCATAAATGTCCTATTAATATATCATACATCTTTAAAGCTTGTCTGTAGTTTTGATATTTTTTAAAATCCATAATTTCTTTTGGGGTCTTGTGAATCGAAATTGGTTTATCATGAGATTCACCAAAAACGACATGAGGAATAAACTTAGAAAAAGAGGAGGAATAAATCTCTTCAGCCTGTTTAAAAATTTTATCTTTATTCATTATAAAAAAGTTTTTTTCGTTCATGATAGTCTCTAAAGCATCTTCAGGTGTTTTTTTCTTAAGGTCTTCTATAAATCTGTTTGTAGTTTTTAAATCAATTTTTACTTCTACCTTAATTTCTTTAAATGGAATATCTCCTTTTCTTTCTTCTTTTAAATCCATACTAAAAATAACATTCCCAAAAGACTTATTTCTATCACACTACACACACAACACAATTATATAGCCCGTGACAATATTCTATATATGCCAAAACTCTTCGATCCAATAAGGACCAACAATACCTACAAGATCCTAATAAACGGCAAATGGACCGGGTCCTCCACCAAGGAGACCTTCAAGGTATTTAATCCGGCGGACGGCTCAGAGATAGCGGAAGTCCAGAAGGCCTCCAAGATAGACGCGGAAAAGGCCATAAAGGCGGCCTTCGACTCGAGGGAAAAGGCCAACATGCCCGCGTTCCAGAGAGCCTGCATTCTAAATAAAATGGCCTCCTTATTGGAGAAGCACTCCGACGAATTCATCGATATCATCTGCAAGGAGTCAGGCAAGACCAAGAGCCTTGCCAAGGGAGAAGTCCATGCGTCAATAGAAAGGCTGAGGCTCGCAGCAGAGGAGGCAAAGGCCTTGAGAGGCGAAATAATCGACGCTGATGTTGTTTCTGACAAGAAAGACAGAGCCTTAATAATAAGACAGCCACTGGGAGTGGTTCTCGCGATAACGCCCTTCAACTATCCCCTGTTCACAGCAATATCCAAGATTGCTCCGGCAATAGCCGCTGGCAATTCATTAGTAATTAAGCCCGCAAGCGCAGACCCCATCTGCTTATTGATGTTCGGGAGGATAATGGAGAAGGCCGGCATGCCAGACGGAACGGTCAATATAATAACAGGCTCAGGAGCTGAGATAGGAGACTTCATGTCAGCCCACCCTGACATTGACATGGTCTCGTTCACTGGAAGCAGCGCAGCAGGCAAGCATCTGGCAGACATTGCAGGCATGAAGAAATTACATTTGGAATTAGGAGGAAAAGCTCCGGCCTTAGTGCTGGAAGATGCTGACTTGGACCTCGCAGCGAAAGAATGCTTAATCGGATCATTGAAGTTCGCGGGACAAAGATGCGACGCGATTAGCAGGATTCTGGTTGTAGAAAAAGTGGCCGACCAATTCGTCAAGAAGATAATGGAAGGATTCAAGGAGTGGAAGTTCGGGGACCCGAGAAAAGACGACACTGTTGTCGGACCTCTGATAAATGAGTCAGCAGCAAAGCGTGTTGAATTGCTGGTCAAGGATGCCGTGGAAAAGGGGGCCATGCTAATCTGCGGAGGCAAGAGGCACGAGCACGGTTATTTCGAGCCAACAGTTATTGATTATGTTAACAAGGACATGAAGTTGGCCTGGGAGGAGACCTTCGGTCCTGTAGTAACAATCATCAGGGTCAAGAATTATGAGGAAGCAATCAAGTTATCTAACGAATCAAATTATGGTTTGGACTCTTGCATATTTACCAAGGATATTGACAAGGCATTAGACGCTGGACAGAGGCTGGAATGCGGCTCTGTCCACATAAACGCACATCCGACCCATGGAGTAGGTCTGTTCGTCTTTGGCGGAGACAAGGACTCTGGCATAGGAAGACAAGGGATAAAGCACAGCGCAGAAAGCATGACCAAACTGCACACTATAGTTATTCATCCTAAGAAGTGAACTTTTTCTAAGAAAGATGTTTAAAGCTTATTATCTTATTATAGAAATATGAAAAGGAGGAGCAGGAACGAGTTAATAGAGAACATACTGCACGAAGCAAGCAAAGACTGGATAGCAAAAACCTATCTGCAAAACAGGACTCATATTCCGTTCGAAAGCTTTAAAAATTATTATAGAGCCCTGATAGGGGCAGGCCTTTTGGAAGAAAGAAAGCCCACTGGTGAAAGATATCAATGTAAAACCACTGAAAGGGGCAAAAGACTTCTTGTTCCCCTCAAACAATCGTCAATAATGTTGGAAGAATTCAAGAAACTCTTTTACTAAAAAAAGAAATGAGATGCTCCCATTAAAACAGAAAAAAATTTAAATGGTATACTATACGCAGACTTTACCATTTTAAACTCTGAAAACAATTATAATTCTATGGGAATTTTCAGGGCCTACGACATCAGAGGAATATACAAGAAGGACATTGACGAGAAAATAATGCTTAAGCTGGGAAAGGCCCTGGGAACATTTCTTAAAGGTAATAAAAACATTGCTGTTGGCTATGACACGAGATTATCATCTAAAAGACTGTTCGACCACTTCGCCAGAGGTTTAACTTCAACTGGCTGCAACGTAATAAACCTGGGAATGGTCACCACTCCTATGCTCAACTTCTACGCGTGGAAGAACAAGACCTTTGGCGCAATGATAACAGCATCCCACAACCCCAAGGAGTGGAACGGCCTTAAGATTATGAGACCGTCAGGAGTGAGCTTCATCAACGAGCTTGATGAGCTCGAGGGAGTATTCAAGTTCGGCAAGTTCCTTAAAGGCAAGGGAACAGTAACAAAGAAGGGCGTCAAGGAGATTTACGCGACATTCATCAAGAGAAAGATGGGGCATATCAGGAAAAAGGTAGTGGCCGAGTTCTTCGGGGGCGCCGCAGTCACGACACTACCAATACTGAAGCAGCTGGGACTAGATGTGACAAGCATGCACGACGTGCCTGACGTCAACTTCTTCGGCTTTGGCAAGCCAGACCCGGAAAAGCCAGGCATCCTCAAGGCAATCAAAAAAAGGGTCAAGGAAAAGAAAGCTGACTTCGGCGTTGCCTTTGACGGAGACGGCGACAGGGTTGTCTTCATAGACGACAAGGGAAGGGAGCTGAACAGCAGCCTGACAATGGCCATATTCATCAATCACATCCTGAGGAAGAAAAGAGGAAAGGTCATCGTGACGCTGGACTCCTCGAGGGGACTGGAAAGCATCACAGAGAAGGCAGGAGGAAAAATCATATGGAGCAAGATAGGTCACGGCTACATAGAGAGAAGGATAAAGTATGAGAGGGCACTGTTCGCAGGGGAGCAGAGCGGCCACATGTCTTTCAACGAATTCTATCCATTCTCTGACGGCCTGCTGGCAACTCTTTACATGGCCAAGATACTGTCAGAAGAGAAGGAAAGTCTGTCGTCTTTAGCAAAAAGGAACACATTCTCTGAAATAAACCCCATAGGGAAATTTTACATAAACATGGAGAATGACAAGAAGCTGAGAGACGTCATGAAGCAACTCAAGAAAAAATACCACAATGAAAAGCAAATGATGGGCGGCATCATGATAAAGCTCAACAAGACAGAATGGGTCCAAATAAGACCAAGCGTTAATGCTCCAGAAATAAACTTATGCATAGAGGCCAAGACAAAGGCAAGACTAAAGGAACTGAAAGACAAGTACTCCAAGATTATAAGAAAGGAAATCTAGCCTATCTGCCTTGCAAGCTCTGCAAGCTTCTTTGGGTGAATGTGAGGCACTGTCTCGCCCAAGAACTCCAGATAGCCCTCCCATGACTTCAGGGACTGGGACGTCGGGGACCTAGGAAACACCCTGAACTGGTTGCAGTAGCTGTCCTTTGCAGACGCAGACAAATTAACAACATTGAACTGGTTGCTTATCTCGGAAATTATGTTTATTGACTTCTGCATGAACCTGGCAACAGCCTCTGTCTCCTTCTCATTCATGAAGAAGCAGGGGTTCTCCAAATTAATTGTAACCAGCTCAACCTTGCCGAACGCAGGCGACCACTCAGCATAAAGAACGGTCTTTGAAGCAGCATCATAGTCAATGACCAAGTCTTCATTGTTCATTGACTTGACCCAGGACTTCCACCACTTATTATTTTTTGTCAATTGCATTGACAACAGGGTCTTTGCCAGAGGCTTGTCCTCGCAGTGGAACTGGCCGTGGAAGTGCTCCAAAGAGGCAGCTGCCTTAGGGCCAAAGTTGATGTGGCTCGACACATACTTCTTCTTGGTAAGCTTCCCTATCTTCTTGACAAGGTTAATCCCGTCAATCCAATTATTCAATGTAAGCTGCTTGGGATTGACCACGTGCTGCTTGTAATTGTAAACCACGACGCCGTGGAACCTGCCGCTAGTGAACCAGTTTGAGAAAGCCATCGAGTCATTTAAAAGATAATGTTTTTCCAAGCCAAGCTCAGGGGAGAACATGGCGCACTTCTCAGGGTCGCAGAACATGCACTCGCCCGACAGAACCTTGGGCTTCAGGTCTGCGGTGATCTCAACCTTTCTCAGCTCCCTGTCAGGATCTATTCTTGACTTGGAAAGAAAGGCAGGGTTCTCCCTCACATTGATTTCAAATGATATTGGATCGCCCTTGGGGTCGAGAACAGGCGAATGGACCACTTTCTCCAGTTTCTTCAGGTCAGTCTCTTTCACGCCCTTCAAATCAGCTTCAAGCTCTTTGATCATAAGAATATTTTGTTATCTTTTATTAATATTTAAGTCCTATTCTAAAATGCCTCTGTCGTCCAGCTAGGATAGGACACAACCCTGCGGTTTACTAGCAGCAAGGTTGAAACCCGCGTTCAAATCGCGGCAGGGGCATCTTATTTTATTGGAAGGCAACATAGTTTTTCTATGGACATAAGGTCTCCGTTTATTATCTTGCTCGAGATGTTGGAAGGCCTCATAGCAAACTTTGTCAGCAGCTTCCAGCTCATCTTCCTCAAAATGCTCGAACTCTTCATCAGTCTGAGTGTCATGTCAGGCCTGGGCGCTCTCGGCTTTGTCATCGCAGCAGTGATAGGCTCGGTTGTAGGGTTCCTAGTGATCAAGTTTGTGTTCGGCTCCTCAAAAGAACTGATGTACATATCCCTATTCTATTTTGTGCTGTTGATATTGTTCAGCATCTCCCTTGTATCTACCTGATTTTCCTGGAGATTTCAACAAGAACCTTCTCTATCTTCCTTGTGTCGTACTTCCTGTGGGTTATTATCTCCACCGATGTAACTGAGCCGTCCAGCGTGAGATTGGGAGTGATTTCCACATAAGCCCTGTGCCTTCTTATGAAGTTCCTCAGCGACCTGTGTTT
>CAYQXC010000040.1:0-5190 GCA_964421545.1 uncultured archaeon
AGAAGTATGAGTATTAGCCAAAACAGGAATTATATAGCTAACGCTAGCAACTATAAACGCGAGTGTGAGAAGAACAATTGCGCCCTTGACAGCGCCAGAACTACCCTTTAATTTAAAACCACTCATTATCTCACCTCACGTAGAATATTTTTTATTGTTTTTAGTGTAAAACACACAAACATTAATGGTATCTAAAACTATTTATTGATTATCTACCATTACGCAACAACTACACCTGTCTAACACATGTCCAACAAATTACGCACGTGCGTGAAATCAACACCAAAAAATCAAGCTTAAATCTTTTTCTGTCTTAAATATAGGCAGTGGTAAAGTGCACCCAATACAAATCCGTCTGACAAGAGAACTGATAGAGAAGATCGACCAGCTCATAGACAAGGGGATTTACCCCAACAGGTCAGAGGCTGTCAGGGACGCGGTCAGAAGGCTCAGATTCTTCAGCCAATAGGAATTCTTCTAGATAAAATTAAAAGAGTCACTGAACCAAGGGTATTATGACAATATCCTTCTTGACTTCAGGCACCTTCTTCCTGCCAACTCTTGCAAATTCCAGAAACCCGTAATTGCTCAATATCCTGAGGTCCCTTGAAACCGACTCTATGGGCCTCTTCACTTCCTTGGACAACTCCCCGACTGTTTGGGGCTTCCTCTTCTTTATGGTCCTTATCAGCTCTATTCTTGACGGAGTGATTATCTTTTTGTACGACTCCATCTTCCCAGAAACAATAAGAACCCTGTCAGGAGACAGCTCGGGATTCTTTATTGCCGAGTCTATCAGTTTCAGGAAATCTTTCATTCCTTCTCTCTTCATACTCTTCACCACCTATTCTTATCTTTTCTTTCTCTTCTTCTGGAAAAGCCTTACCCATTTCCTGTAATTCTTCTTAACTTCCTTCAGCTTCACATTGAAAGCGTGATGCCAGTCCATGTCAAGCTTTACCTTACTGTCCGATATCCAAAACTTATGCTCATGGAGAAAGCCGTGAAATGTGTCGACCCTGTAGACATCATGAGCTTTCTCGTTTATCCAAGACAGGTTAATGGAAAAATGTACAACCTTTCCATCTTCAATGTCAAATATCACATCAATTCTCGCATTCTCGTCAACATCCACATGAGTGAACTCTTTGTGCCGCTTCATCCAAATCAATCACTATATTTAACTTATTATGTTAAGTATTTAAATTTAACTCAATATGTTAACAATAGGGAATCTTATCCTTTAACAAATGCCACCACTCTCAGCGGTAATAAGGGGAAATAAATGGATTTTATAAAACGAAAAGTAAATATTTAGTATGAAACTAATAAAAGACCCAATGACAGTCATCCTTGTCAGTGCTGTCATGATTTTCCTTCTGTTGATTATACTGAACGGTTTATGGTAAATTCAAGCCTTCAGTACATGGGGAACCATAGCAAAAAACAAAACTGAAAGAAAAAGAAAATTCTCACTCGTAATAGAACTGGCTCAAGTCGTCTGCCATTTCATCTTCCATCTCAGCGCTGAAGTCCTCCATTTCCATGGAATCAAACTCCTCTTCAAGCATCTCGATGTAGAAGTCGTCTATGAGGTACTCCTCGTCAACAGTCTCTTGCCCTGTTCCTATCGCTTCTGTTTCACTGCCCGGAGAAACTTCCGGCTGCGGCAGCATGAATATTGCCAAAGCTGCCAGAACCACTATCACAACTACTGCTATTACTTTTGAGTTCACTCAATCACCTCGGGTAGACGAATGTCACAAAGGTGTACCCCACGCTGTTAAGAGTAAGGGTCCCTGCCCAGACATTCGGCTCGCTGGCATCGCTTATGCTTGTCTTCTTTGCCAATGAGATTGACCCGACACTCGCAGAGCTTGCCTCGCACTCCTCGGCAGTGCTGTTAGCGTTCTTGCACGCAGTGTAGTCAGGCAGTTGAACTATGTCCGCTGTTGCTGCATCTTCCGAGACAACTATGTTGATTAGAGCGTAGTCTGTGCCGCTTATCCTTATCCTGCCCTTCTTGACAACAGTCGGCTCTGAACTCAGGGCTGTCCTTATCCTCTCTCTCACAGCGTCCCAGTCAGTGTTGTTGCCCTGCTTTGCCTGCCTGATCATGGCATTCACATTGACCCTGGACAGTGTCCTGACATTGGTTATCTGCCACTTGGCTGTTATATAGGTCTCGCTTGTGAAGCCAATGCCGTAGCCGTGGATCACTGGAGTGAAGTAGCTCCTCACAGTCTCCTTGATCTGGTTCTTCTGCTGGGCTGTTATCCTGGCTGTTGCAACTGCTGCTGTCTTCTTTGTCGCAGTGGCTGTTGCTGACACCCCTATCTGCTCCTGAGCTGCAAATGCTGTAACTGAAAAGCTGACCACTAGAATCAAAGCTGTTAAAACAATTATTGTTTTCATTTTTTCACCTTATTATTAATAACACAGCTCCTATTTTAAATTATATTTCCTAGATAATGATCATACCCAAGGTCTAACTTTCCTTTTATAATTTAGATATTTCTTCCCAAATTTTTTTTCTAGATTTTTCTCTTCGAAAGGAATGAACATCAGCTCCATTAAAATCACAAATGCAACTGGAGATACGAATGTAATTAAGGTTCCGTGGATAATTGATACGCCTAATAGTATTAAGGCAAATCCTAAATATTGTGGATTTCTGCTAATTTGAAATGGGCCTGAAGTTATCAATTGCTTAGGATTTTCATAAGGTTTAACTGTAGTTTTCTTTTTCTTTAGCAAGAAATCAGACCAGATATTTAGAGCCGCGCCAAACGCAATAAGCACAAATCCTAAATAAGTGTAAGGAGGGAATATTAACTTTTTGATTGGAAAAATAAAATGCAATCCCAAAGACAAAAACAATAGAATGAAAAAATAGGTTGGTGGTAAAAACTTACTTTTCATATAATCAATTTAAAATTCTTGAAATAAAAACAAATTTATTCAGAAAGGTTTGATGAAATCGGACAGCTTTCTCTGGCGCATCAGGCTTCTAAGAAGATTTGACTTCTCGACCCAACTCTTCATTGGTATTGTCAGTCTCTTTGAAAGGTATTCCAACGCATCGTTCATTGAAGTGAATCTAATGGGAGCTTTTTTGACAGCATCCCTTATGCTCTCGCGGGTGTGCCAGACGCCAACAGGAACAGTGTATCCTGGGTGAATCTCCCTGAAAATTATTACAGCAGCCTGCCTTCTCATGTTGGCAAGGTGCTCCGTGGCAGCCAGTCTGGTGGAGAAGTAGCAGCCTCCTGTTTCCGGGTAGCCCTTTCTTTTCTTGAAGCCCTCCCAGCCAGAGGATATGCCAATTGCATCAGACGGGTTCCACATTGTCTTGGGATACCAGGCCTCCATCTGCTCGTAGCTCCACTCATGCGGTATCATGAGAACGAACCAATGATTGTCCAAGGCAGCATGCTCGTAAACCAGAAACTCGTTTATCATGGGATATGTTTTTATCTGACTTATCAGATGCTTGGAAATCACATCGTCAACAGCAGTTATGCTCCACCTTGTCGGAACAAACCTCCTGTTCTTCTCAATGCCAAACGCGCCCACTGAGAAAGCCTTCTGTATTTTTGAAATCAAGACTCCGTTCTTGTACAAGTCAACAACAGCAGGAACAGCTTTCAAATCAGTGTCGTAGAATGCCTTTTCTATTTTCTTGTTGTAGCCCTGATTCTCAATATTAAGACCAATGACATTTGCAGACGGGCCAAAGGGCTGCGTCTCGCTGTTGAAGGTCCTTCCCCTTGGCTTGTTCTTGAACTCGACCTCTGCGCTTGGAGATTGTTCTGACAAGGCAATTTCCCTTGTCCTCTCGATAATCTTCCCCTTGAAGTTCTTCACATCAGTGACGAACTTGCCTCTCACCAATTGGAACCTGAAGTCGATTATGTCCCACATGGTCTTGCCTCTCCACATCTCGGGCGTGTCCATGAAGCTCGTGTCCCCGTGCCTCGGAGGGACCATCGGACCTACAAAGACCTTGGGATAGTTGTAGCTGCCTACAAAGACAGAAGGCGGCGACGACCCCTCAAGATAAGTGGAATCGACCACGGACTTGGTTCCTGCCTTTGAATAGAAGTTGGTGACAATGGGGCATCTCTTCTGGCCGCACCAGAGCCTGCCCTTACATTTTGAGCATAAGAACGTGCCAGAAGAAAGCGGCTTCATAACAAGAATTAACGTTGGAATTATTTATTGTTTCATTCCTTGAGCATCTTTTTTATTGAGTTAAGATATTTTTTATTTCTTTTTGAGATTTTCATTTTGTTTATGTCCCCCAATGAAAACCATCCAATATCCACCAGTTCGCTGCCTGCCTTTATTTTTCCTGAAACCGGCTTGGCCTTGAAATAAAAAACTATGTGATGGTGGTCATCATGAAACTGCTCTGCAATGCCAAGAAGTCTAATAATCTTCACATTTATTCCTGTTTCCTCCCTGACCTCCCTCTTCAAAGCTTTCTCCAATTTCTCCCCGGGCTCTACCTTTCCACCCGGTATTGACCAGCATCCGGGATGGGTTTTTTTAGTCGGGCTTCTTTTACCTAAAAGGATTTTTTTATTTCTCACTATAACTGCATCGACAACGGGAATTATCTTGATTGCCACAAATGTAAATTATTTTTTCAGAATAAAAATGAAGGGGGGCAGGATTTGAACTAGTGCATTATTTTTAAATTCTTTAGAACAACCCTTATCATGGTCAAGGCACTGGGTTTGTTTTCGGGTGGTCTGGACTCGATACTTGCTGCAAAGCTGATAGAAGAGCAGGGAATCAAAGTTGAACTGGTTAATTTCTACACCCCGTTCTTTCCACCGAAGAAGACAAAGGAGACCGCAAAAAAATTAAAGATGAAAATAAAGTTCATTGATGTCACAATGGACTACCTGAAGGTCTTGAGAAAGCCCAAGCACGGCTACGGCTCAGAGATGAATCCCTGCATTGATTGTAAGATATTCATGCTGAAAAAGGCGAAGGCACATGCCAAGAAGATAAACGCCAAGTTCATTTTCACTGGAGAGGTTCTCGGGGAAAGGCCCATGAGCCAGAACAGGAACGCCATGGATTTAATTGAAAGGGAGTCAAGACTGAAAGGAAAGCTGCTGAGACCCTTGTCAGCAAAGCTATTGCCAACAACAGAGGCTGAGAAGAAGTGGGTCGACA
>CAYQXC010000041.1:0-5073 GCA_964421545.1 uncultured archaeon
GAAAAAATTCGGGACCTACCCAGAGTATCTTTCAACATCAAAGGAATACAGAGCAGGCAATTTTTCAAAATGGATTAAGATTGTTTTTGAGAACTTGGAACAGATCAGAGAGATATTGAACAAAAGCAGAAAAGTTCCGCTTCCAAAAGATTGGATTCCATGGAAGCCTGTTTGCCAGAATTGCGGAAAATTGATGACAACCAAAGTAACCAAGGTGAACGGCAATTCTGTAGAGTATTCTTGTGAAGACTACCAATTCAAACCATATAGTGAAGAAGCATATACCAAATTAAAAGGATGCGGTTTCAAGGGAGATAACGGCATGAAGAATGGTAAACTCCTTTGGAGAGTTGAGTGGGGTATGTTATGGGATTACTGGAAGATCAATCTTGAAGGCTCTGGGAAAGAGCATTTCATGCCAGGAGGCTCTTTTTGGAGTGCTGGCGAGATATGCGAAAAAATATTTGGCTGGCCAGAGCCTTATCCGGGGAAGAACTACATACAGCCCTACGAATACCTGACTGTCTCGGGCAAGAAGATGTCAGCGTCTGTGGGAAATGTAGTTGCTACTTGGGAATGGCCTTCCTTTGCTATGCCGCAAATACTAAGAATGATATTCCTAAAGAGGCCGAACAGGGTAAGGGACTTCTCCTACGAGTACATACCGAAGTATGTTGACGAGTTCTACAAGCTGCAGAGGATTTACTTTGGCAAGGAAGAGGACGACAAGGAGGAGTTCTCAAAGAGGCTCTATGTCATGAGTGAGGTCGAGGTTCCTGACAAAATGCCAGCCCAGATTCCTTTCGACTATGCTGCCCTAGTCTCCCAGCTGGTTCCCAAAGACAAGATGTTGGAGAAAGCAATTGAACTTTTCAGGTCAACAGGCCATTTGAAAAAGGTAGAAGAGGGGAACAAAATAAAGGAAATACTTGATATGGCTAAGAACTGGGCAGAAAAATACGGAGGGGAGAGCTATAAGATAAAGATTTTGGAAAAGCCTCAAAAGGAAAAATTAAATGACAAGCAAAAACAAGCATTAAGGGTTTTAGCCAATGATTTAAAGAAGGATCTAACAGAGGAAGAACTATACAAAAGGTTCTTTGAAATAAAGAAGGAAGTGGGAATAGAATCAAAGGATTTCTTCAGGGCAATATATCTGTCTTTGTTGGGAAAACCGTGGGGGCCAAGGCTGGCTCCGTTTATTCTGATAATAGGAAGGGAAAGAGTAAGAAAGATACTTGAGCAAATCTAGTGGCCGAACCTTCTCTGTCTTCTTGTGTATTCCATTATGCACCTTCTCAGATCGCTCTTTGTTATGTCCGGCCATAATTTCCTTAGAACAATCATCTCTGCATAGGCAGCTTGGACTGGCATGAAGTTTGAGAGCCTCTTCTCCCCGCCTGTCCTTATCAGAAGGTCTATGTCCTCTTTGACTAGAAGGTTGTCCTTTATTGTCTTGTTGGTCACAGTAATAACTCCTGTCTCAATAGCCTTCTTGGCTATTTTCTTGACAGCCTGAGTCAGCTCGAATTTGCCTCCGTAGGCAACCATGAGGTTGAAGACCCTCTTGTTGTACTTGCCTGTCATGTCCATTATCCTCCCCATAACTCTGCGGAGTCCTAGGGGGAGCCTTGTCAAGTCTCCTATGAACTTCATCCTTATCTCATACTTGTCGAGGAAGTACTTCTTGTCTGTCTCGAGCTTTTCCAGCTCCTTCTGGAACAAGTCCAGCAAAGCGTTGACTTCCCTCTTGGGCCTGTTAAGGTTCTCTGTTGAAAGAACGTACGCTGACACTTGGGGTATCTTGAAATCAACGCACCACTCCAAGAAATCTTCGAACTTCTCCGCTCCAAAGGAGTGGCCCTTCCAGGGCTTGAGCTTTTTCTCTAGGGCCCATCTTCTATTGCCGTCCAAAATAACTCCCAGGTGGTTCGGGATAAGCATGCCTTTCATAAGGAATTAATTGGAATTCAACATTAAAAAGCTTTTTTGTAACATCGATTATTATCACTTCTTCTTGGGCATGAAATAGATGAACCACACGAACCAGACAAGCCGGATAGCGCTCTCCAAGTCTCCGATGATGATACTGTTTAATCCCTGCAGTCCCATTACACATAGGGAACCCAGCGTCCGGTTCTTTTTCATAACAGCTATTTGGCTTCGGAAAAATAAAAATGAGGTTTAGCAAATGAGAGGCAACCCACAACATCTTCTCGCCGAGAGTTCAGATAGCATTATTAGCAGGAAATTGCCATTATAAACAAGGATGATTAAAATGCCAAGCAAAAAAAGTAGAAAGAGCAAAAAAGCCAAGGCAGTGTGCAAAGAGAAATTCGAGAAATCAAGCAAGGGAATGGCCATATATGGCATGGGCTTCATCGGAGCGGCTGTTTATTACGTGTCCACTGCGCCGGATGTCTGGGGAGCCATAGTGGGCTTGGTTAAAGCAATTTTTTGGCCGGCCTTCCTTGTGCACGGGGCAATGGCTGCTTTGGGCTTATAGAAAAATCTAGTTTAGATTTTCAGCAATTTGTCTTATTTGTAAAAAAGCTTATTTAAATTCCACCAATAATTAATTATGCTCATAGAAGTGCTGTCATCCCTTTTCATAGTCTCATCATTGCTCAACCTTCTTTATTCTCTTATCTTGAAAAGACCTGATCAGCCAAAGGAGCCAAAGAAATTGCCAAAAGTCAGCGTCATGACTTATGCATATAGAGACGACTGGGCGGGCAATGTCATAAAAAGGAAGATCAAGAACTTCCTTCAACTGAACTATCCAAAGAACAAGTACGAGATAATAGTTTATGACAACGGGTCTACCGGCAAGACTCTGAAGATATGCAAGCGCTATGAGAAATTGGGGCTGATAAAGCACTACAGAAGCGAGAAGGGATACAACAGGAAGGGCCAGGTCCTTGACGACGCCATAAGGGATGTGGCAAAGGGTGACATCATCGCGCTCACTGACCCTGACGGGATATGCGAGAGGGACTGGCTGATGAAACATGTCTGCACTCTGATGAGCGACAAGAAGATCGGCGCGGCAATGGGCATGGTGTTCTGCGGAAACTGGTACAAGAACCTGCTGACCAGGATGAGGGCCATAGAGGACGTGTGGATGATAGGAGTCTCGTACTCGGGAAGGGCGAGTATGGGCGTCGAACAGTTCATCTGCGGCGCCAATTATTCGTTCAAGAGGAAGGCGTGGAAGGATGTGGGAGGCCATGGCAAGACGCTTGCCGAAGATGAGGAAATGGCCAACAACTTGAAAAAGAAGGGATGGAAGATGGCTGTTACTGGCGCGAGCGTATGGCAGGAGGAGGTCGAGGATGTCTATCATTTTCTGATACAGAGGCTGAGGTGGTACAGCCTCCCCACGAGATTCGTCTTTCGCAAGAGAAAAATTGCCTCGACAATCCTGTCCATCAATCCAGTGGCCATACAGACCGTGAGCCTGTTTTCCTTGATAGCCTTTGCTTTCGCGGGCAGCATTACATTAAGAATTATTTCCATTATCCCGTTCCTAATCTCTTTCTTGGCGATCTCCATAGGTCTGTTCAAGATGAAGGAGGGGCGCCTCATCCCTTATATCCCTATTTATTTGACCCTTGACTCGGCATTGTCCCTTGTCTGCTTGGTTGCAGCGAGAATCTTTAGTATAAGTGAGAGAGAGGTAAGGTGGGAAAGATTATCGAAGAAGAAATACTACCACAACGGAACCAGAATAAGAATCAATAGAACTTATTAGAAAGAAGGCAAATTAAAAAGAAAGGTAATAAATATTATTTCTTTAAGAGATAATTACTCTTTTATACTTTATTCTTTTTGGTATTCGGACACTATATTAAAAAAATTATCTATTTTATTAGTTAAAATCTCAATAAAATCATTTTTGAAATCAGGGGATAAAATTTTATTTAGTTCCTCTTCTTTCTTATAACAAAAAAAGTAATCTTCACCATTATAAAGTATCTTGTTTTTTTCAAAAAACATACTACTAGAATTTAATAAACATAATACAATTGCTATTCTTTCTTCATCTTTTATGAAATATTTATAAATATCATTTATTGTTAAAAAGAAGTTATTTAGGATTTCTCTTATGAGTCCAAAGCTAATTTTAGTATCATTAAAATCAAGCATAATCTCAATAATTCCATTATTATATAAATTAGCCTCAAAAATTCTTTCCTTGTTAAAGGGAGAAATTAATAGAAATGATGATTTTTCTTCTTTTTCTTTATAAGACACTGAAAATGAATCTGTAGTATTCTTTGTCTCTACATTTTTATCTGGCAGGTTTCTAGAAAGAACAGAAGAAAGCCTTTCCTTATTTCCAATAAATTTCATTTTTTCATCGAAAAGCTTCATTCTATTTTTTATGTGTACAGTTGGAATTGATAACAAAAGTAATCTAGAATATTTTGAATGAAATGTATAATTATATATTTCGTCCCTTTTTTCAATAAATCCATTAATAGTCTCTTCAATATAATTTTCATATTCTTCATTTATACCAAAAAATTGTTTACGTAAATCTCTTCTATGATTATCAAGTTCAACTCTTAAACGTTCTTGGTCAAAGAAATCTGCTTCCCAATTATATTCATTTAAAATCATTTCTTTCAGTTTATCTCTTTGAATAGGCGGTATTAGTCTGTTTGAAACAAAGACAAATTTATCACATTTTATATTGTGTTTTCTTGTTGTTTCCAAATCCTCCTTTATTTTTCTTTCCCAATCTTTTCTTAAACTGATATGAATAACTGTTTTACCTTCATTAGAAATGAATAAAGCATCTTTCCCTCCATCCTTTTCTGCTACGGCTGACATTCCACTCGGAAATCCGTGGCCGGTATCGATGACAGCACGGTGTGTGTGCCAAGAGACTCAGCGGATCACACTCACTGGCGGGTTCCCGCCGGGGCGCTGTTCGCATCGCCAGACCGACTATGTGTTGGTCGAGTAGGTCGCGCCAATATCCGACAATCATCTGCAACTTCTCAGGAGACTCCAGTGCCATCCCTTTTCGCGTCGGGTAACGTAGACCTGTCTCTCATTTCGGCA
>CAYQXC010000042.1:0-4752 GCA_964421545.1 uncultured archaeon
TTAGATTTGTATGTTTCAGAAAAGCTTAAATCTTTAATTTTCAATCTATAAATTGACAATTATGAGAAACTTACAAGAATTAACCGAAGATAGATGGGGTAGAAGGATTGGAATAGCAATAAACCTTCCTGAAGAAAGAGTTATCTGCTACAAAGGATGTGATGGTATTCTAAGGCCTAGACGTGGAAGTTATCAGATATAATTATTCTAAAAGAAAAGAAAACATCCTGTTCTACCAAAAATATATAACAACTGATTCTTAGATATATTTATGAAAATAGCTGTTGTGGCGCTGGGAGGCAATGCTGTTATTACGCCAAGGGAAAGAGGAACAATAGAACAGCAGATAAAGCATATAAGCCAGACTGTTTCACATCTGAAAAAATTATCAAGGAAGTACAGATTAGTCTTAACGCACGGCAACGGTCCCGAGGTCGGAAATCTTCTGATACAGCAGGAATTGGGCAGGTCAGAAGTTCCTGCTTTGCCTCTTGATGTCTGCGATGCAATGACGCAGGCCCAGCTAGGATATCTGATACAGAACAGCATCCAGAACATTCTAAGAAAGAAATCAGTGACAGTTATAACCAGAGTTCTGGTTGACAAGAATGACAAGGCCTTTGAAAGACCTACAAAGCCAATAGGGCCTTTCTATAAAGTAAAGACTGGAAAGAGCATGATTAACGAACCAGAGGGCTGGAGGAGGGTTGTCCCATCGCCAAAACCCAAAAAAATAATAGAGATTGAGCAGACCAAGAGCCTGATAAGGCAGGGTTCAATAGTAATAGCGTGCGGGGGCGGAGGAATCCCTGTAATATATGATAAGGGATTTAGAGGAATAGAAGCTGTTATAGATAAAGACTATTCTTCAGAACTCTTGGCATCTCAGTTGAACGCTGAGCTGTTGGTTTTCTTGACTGATGTTCCTTATGTATATCTTAACTATAACTCCAAGAGCCCGATTGCAATTAAGAAAATGAGCATAAAGGAAGCAAAGGACGTAATGAGCAACTTCAAGGAAGGCTCCATGAAACCCAAAATAGAGGCCAGCATAAAGTTCCTGAGAAAAGGCAAAAAGGTCATAATAACAGAGCCCAAACTACTGGATGATGCTTTGGAAGGCAAGGCTGGGACTGTGATGGAATGAAGAATTTATTGTCTACAAAAAATCTTACAAGAAAGGAAGTTGAACTAATATTCAAGACAACTGACAAGTTGAAAAACAAGAGAAAGCCCCTGTTAAAAGATAAAGAATTGGTAATGATTTTTGAAAAGCCCTCAACAAGGACAAGGGTCTCCTTTGAAACTGCAATGGACCACCTGGGAGGCGATGCAATATTCTTATCAGAAACTGATACACAGTTAGGAAGAGGAGAGACCATAGCAGACACAGCAAGGATTTTGTCAGAATATGGCGACGCCATTGTTGCAAGATTGTTCGAGCACAAGAAGATGCTGGAACTGGCAAAGTATTCCTCTGTTCCTGTAATTAATGGTTTGGATGATTTGGAGCATCCTTGTCAAGCCCTAACTGATTTGTACACAATCAAAAAGAAAAGAAAGAAACTGAAAGGATTGAAAATAGTCTTCCTTGGAGATGGAACAAACAACACTTTCCTCTCTTTGATTTATCTGTGCAATAAATTCGGAATGGATGTAGTTGTCTCCTGTCCTCCAAAATACAAACCTAAAATAAAGGCAAAGTACAAACGGGTTAAAGACCCGAAGGAAGCTGTCAAAGACTCTGATGTTCTTTATATTGACACATTTGTCAGCATGGGAGAGGAAAAAGAAAAAAAGAAAAGGCTGAAAGACTTGAAAGATTATCAGCTCAATTCAAAGCTTCTGAAACTTGCCAAGAGGAATGCCATTGTCATGCACCCTTTGCCAGCCCATAGAGGAACAGAAATAACATCAAAAGTAATGGACGGGAAGAATTCCGTGGTGTTTGTTCAGGCTGAGAACAGACTACACGTCCAGAAAGCTATTTTATACATGCTGATGAAATGATATTATGAGACTTACTTCAAAACAGATAGTTGACAGGACGCACAAAGCGTGCGTGAAGGGAACTTTCTCCTATCCCTTGGTCATCAAGTCCGGTTTGGGATGCTATCTGAAAGACATCAATAACAAATTCTATCTGGACTTTGCGTCCAACATATGTACTTGCAACGTGGGTTACAACCATCCCGAGATCGTAAAAACAATAGGAAGTTTCGTGGGTGTGGGAGCTCACAAAATAGCCGGTCAGGATTATTATTCGGAAGAGCATTTGAGGCTTGCAGAAAAATTGTTGAGAATCACACCCAACAACATGAAAAAGGTTTTGCTGGTCAACTCGGGAGCCGAGGCTGTTGAGAATGCAATTAAGTTCGCCTTCAGAAAAAAGGGACCTCTGGCAGGAGTTTCTTGCACTCACGCTTTCCACGGAAGGACGCTTGGAGCATTGAGCCTTACAGACAGCAAGGCTGTCCAGAAAATCAATTTTCCTGAAATAAACCACGAGCTAATCAAATTCTGCACCAGCAATAATGATCCTGAGATAGACGGTCTGGAAAAGCTGATAGAAAGGGAAGGTCCTCCTGCCTTTGTTATTGCCGAATGCATACAGGGGGAGGGCGGTTATAATGTTGCAAGCAAGAAATTCATAAAAAACCTTAGAAAGACTTCAAAAAAATACGGCTTTCCCTTGATATTTGACGAGATACAGTCGGGAATGGGAAGGACAGGAAAATGGTGGGCCTTTGAACACTTTGGCATCAAGCCTGACATAATGACATCAGCCAAGGCACTGCAAGTGGGAGCCACAATAACATCCAAAGAATACGAGCCAGACGAGCCAGGCACTGTCTCCTCGACGTGGGGCGGCGGGCACAGGATAGACTTGGCTATTGGACTAAAAACAATAGAGATCATTGAGAACGAGAAGCTACTTAGAAACACGACCAAGATGGGAAACTACATGATGAAAAGGCTGAGGGACATAAAATCCAAGAAAATTGTTGATATAAGGGGAAAGGGCCTGATGATTGGCGTTGAGTTTTCTAAGAAAGAGCAACAGAATGCTGTTGTCCAGAAAGCCTTCAAGAAGGGCCTGCTGCTGCTGGGATGTGGGGAAAAGACAGTGAGAATCGTGCCCCCACTGATAATAAACAGGAATGATGCTGACAAGGGACTGGACATATTCGAGAAGGTTGTAAAGTCTTTGAAATAATCAGCAATAGTGGAATATAAGCAGCTTCATTTCCTCTTCCACTTCTGCTATGAAGCTTTCTTCCATTACCCTGATGTCTTCCATGCTAATAATATGAAAAGGCAAGAATTTAAACACTTCCCTGCATCACAAAGCTATATTTTTAAGTAAGCTAATAATATTTTAGTGAGAAAAATGGATTTACTTGAGAAACTTGTGAGCACTCCGGGCGTGAGCGGGAACGAGGACAAGGTAAGGGACCTTATCAAGAAAGAAATCGAGAGGTATGTTGATGATATTACTGTTGATAAACTCGGCAATCTGATTGCCCACAAGAAAGGCAACCATCCAAGGGTCATGCTTGCAGCCCACATGGACGAGGTTGGGCTGATGATAAGAGGAATAACACATAGAGGAAGAATATTGATCTCTGTAATAGGCGGCGTTGATCCTCTCATGCTTCTGGGAGAGAGAGTTCACATAGAGACAAAAAAAGGAGTAATCCATGGCGTAATAACAACAAAAGACGTCAATGATGGTGAAATCATTTCCAAGTTGCCCGGAACAGAAGACTTGTTTGTAGACACTGGTCTGAGCAAGGAGCAGCTTGAGAAGATAGATGTTGAGATAGGAGCCTTCCTTGCCTTTGAGAGGGATCTCTATTTCCTAGGTTCGAACAGGATAATATGCGGCAAGGCTTTTGACGACAGGATAGGATGCTACATACTTATTGAACTGGCCAAGAGGCTGAGAAAAATAAAGAACGAGATGTTCTATGTTTTCACAATCCAAGAGGAGATAGGCCTAGTTGGAGCAATAACCTCAACGTACAAGGTGAAGCCTGACTGGGCTATCGCCGTCGACACTGCTGAAACATGCGAGACAAGCGATGACGTCATAAAAACCATAGGCGCCGGTCCATGCATAACAATCAAGGACGCGGAAAGTATTGGCAACAAGACCATCAACAAGTGGCTTATTGACACTGCCAAAAAGCATGGAATACCAATACAGAAGGATGTCACTGATGTGGGCACTACAGACGCAGCCACAATATCCATAACAGGAGAGGGAGTCCCGTGCACTGTCGCGGGCGTTCCAATAAGGAACCTGCACACAGCAACCTCAGTGGCTCACAAGGACGACATAGAAAACGTAATAAAACTGCTGGAAGAGCTTTTCAAAAAAGTGCCAGACGGCAAACTGTTTTAAAAACTCTTGAAAATAAATTCTTTTTAGGTTTTACCATGACTAAAGTGGGCGAAAAATATAGGTGCAACATCTGCGGCAATGTTGTTGAGGTGATAAATGCCGGCGGCGGGATATTGGTCTGCTGCGGCAAGGAAATGCAGCCTGCAAGGGATATGGGCGCTGCCCTTCTTGAAAGAAAGGAAGAAGGGGACGAAGTGGAAAAAGAGGAACTTGAAGAAATGGTCGAGGAAATAAAGGGCGGTTCTGAAGAAGAGGAAGAGAAAAGCGAATGGTAAAATAAAGGAGGGTTAGTATGTTAGCTCAAATACCTATTGATTTGGAAAAGGTTAAAAAAGAGGACATTG
>CAYQXC010000043.1:0-4736 GCA_964421545.1 uncultured archaeon
ATTATTTAACTTTTATTTTATGTATTTAATTTATGATAAAAAGAGAATTCATAAGAAAAAGATTAGGAGATTTAATCATAGAAACTAAAAAACTCTTAAATGAAATACCACCTTTTAGAAGGATTGACGGAGCAAACCAAGATGTCATTTGTATAACATTATTTAATAAATGGAAACTGTCATGTTCAAATTTCTTGAGGAGTTCTTTTGGTGAAAACCACTATTTTCTAGAAGAATTCAAAGATGCTATAAGCCATAGTTGGCAAGAAACTATTGATTTAAGGGGGCATAAACTTGGGAGATCACTTTTATACTCCAGAGAGCAAGTAGCAGAAGGGTATGCTACCTTACTTTTTATCAAGGAACAAATAGATTTAGATTTAGTTTCTGATGCTCAACATTTATATGAAGCTGGTTTATTTTCAAATTTAATTGAACAGGCATTCGAACTTCTAAAGAATGACTATAAAAATGCTGCTGCTATTTATGGTAGAATTGTTATTGAAAACACTATAAAAGATTTGTGTAGAATGAATAAAATCGAAATACAGAATAAAAAAATGCCTGTTCTATTAACAGAATTAAGAAAAATGAATGTAATAGATTTGCCAAAAGAAAGAGAAATTCAAGCAAAATATGATATTGGTAGTTTGGCTGCTCATGGAAAGGATGAATTTAACAAATATAATAAAAGAAACATTGAAAAATTATTAGAATTTATAAGAGATGAAATTATTACAATAGAATAATTTTTTCACAGAACCCCCGACACTCAAGTTTGGAAATACCCAACATCCAGAAATAATTCCAGTTAGTTCCTTTAAGAATTGGAAGACATAATAGCATAATCCACTGCTGCTCCGGCATGGATTCTCAGGGTATCAAACAACGGGACCTCGACATCGGATTGCTGCACAATCAACGGGAGTTCCGTGCAGCCTAGAATCACTGCCTCGGCGCCCTTCTTGACCAACTTGTTTATCACGGCAATAATCTGCTGTTTTGCACGGGGGCTTTCCTTTCCCAAAATGATGTTGTTGATTTCATTATGCACCGTCTCCATGTCTTCATCTTCAGGAGCAATCACCCTGATTTTATGCTTGTTTTCCAGTCTCCCCCTGTAAAAGTCCCCCTGCATGGTAAGCCTTGTCCCCAACAGCCCAACCGCATTAATCTCCTTGGCTTTGATTCTTTCTGCCGTCGCATCTGCGATATGCAGAACAGGAATTTTTATTCTCTTCTGTATCTCATCGGCCAGTATGTGAGCAGTGTTTGCCCCGATAATAACGCAATCCGCGCCTGCCTTCTCTAACGCTTCTGCGGCGTCAAACAATACCTTATCAGACTTTTCCCATTCCTCGGTTTTATGCTCAATGTCTATGTCGGCAAAATCAACTGAATATATTATAATTCTAGCAGAATGCCAGCCGCCAAGCTTTTTGCTGACAAGCTCGTTAATTATCCTGTAATATTCGAGGGAAGACTTCCAGCTCATCCCTCCAATAAGCCCTATTGTTTTCATACTCTATCTTTAGAAAAGAAATCATAAAAACATATCAATAGTCTGTCATCGCCTTATCGCTCTCCGCATCATATCTGCATCTTGGAGAAAAGATAGCTGCCAACGGCAAGGCAAACAGCAGCCGAAATGCCCAAGACAATGAAATCAACTGCAAAGCCGAAATAGGTGACCCCTGTCAGCGCCGCGCGTATGCCGTCCACCCCGTAAGAAAGCGGGTCCAGCTTTGATATTATCGCGACAGCGTCCGGCAGCCCGTCCAGCGGGAACAGGGCACCGGACAGGAAGAATATAGGCATTATGAAAAAGTTCATGATGAGCTGGAATCCCTGCATGTCCTCCAGCAGCGAGGCTATCGCGGTGCCTATGGCCGCGAAGAGCGTGGAAATCAGGAACATGAAGCCAAGGGCGACAAAGACCATCGGCAGGCTCTGCGGAACGAAGCCCACGAACATGGATATGATCATGACAACGATGCCCTGCATGCTCGCTATGGTAGCCCCTCCCAGCGTCTTGCCTGTCATTATCTCGAGCCTGGACACCGGAGCGACCAGCGTCTCCTTGAGGAAGCCGAACTGCCTGTCCCAGATGATCTCTATTCCGATGAAAATAGAAGTGAAAAGCACGGCCATGGATATGATGCCCGGGGCGAGGAACTGGAAGTAGTTGCCCTGCCCGGCCTGCATGAAAATCGAATTGAAACCGAAACCGAAAGCCAGCAGGAACAATAGCGGCTGAGCAATTGAACCTATCAGCCTGGACTTGGAACGAAAGTACTTCTTCAGCTGCCTCTTCCATAGAATGTAAATAACGCTAGCATTCATAGTTATCTTCTCCCGAAAACCCTGTGCCTCATTCTCATGCGGTCGGCACTGCTCGCCTCTTCCTCCCTTATCTTCTTGCCTGTCAGCTTTATGAAGGCGTCCTCAAGGGAACCCGTCCCTGTCTGCGCCTTCAACTCGTCAACCGTTCCCTGGGCTATTATCTTCCCGCCGTCGATGACCGCTATGACGCTCGACACCTTGGCCGCCTCCTCCATGTAATGAGTCGTAAAGAATATGGTGGTCCCCTCGTCCTTGTTCAGCTTCTTTATGTAATCCCAGATGTGGTTCCTTGTCTGGGGGTCCAGACCCAATGTCGGCTCGTCCAAAAAGAAAATCTTCGGATGGTGCAAAAGACCGCGAGCAATTTCCAGCCGCCTCTTCATGCCGCCGGAAAAGTTCTTCACCAGCTCCTTCCTCCTGTCCCAAAGCCCAACGAACTTCAGCATCTCCTCCGTCCTCTTCTTCCTGACATCCTTGGGGACATTGTAAAGGACGCCGTGATACTCCATGTTCTCGTAGGCTGTCAAATCATCGTCAAGACTGGGATCCTGGAACACTATGCCAAAAGATTTCCTTGTCTCGTTTTTCTTGGCCGCAGCGTCGAACCCGTTGATGTTCATAGCGCCGGATGTCGGCTTGAGGAGGGTCGTCAGCATCTTGATGGTAGTCGTCTTCCCGGCCCCGTTTGGACCCAGAAAGGCGAATATTTCCCCCTGTTTTACCTTGAAGGAGATGTCATCCACAGCTGTGAAATCCCCGAACTTCCTCGTGAGATTCTCAACTTGGATTATGAATTTTTCTTCCATAGCTATTTTCTTTTGTTGTAAACCGTATAAAGATATATGCAGGTTGTTCCTGGCTTTTCCTAATCAACGAAAAAATCCAGGAAAGGTTTAAATAATTTTGGTTTCCATACTGTTTAGTGGTTAAATGTCCAGCATACCAGCACAATATGTAGTTGACAATGAACAGAATGAAGGTGTCTACAAGAGGCATAATTCTAAGGGAAACTTAACTGGTTTGGTTGTGGTAAAAAGAAGGATATTAGAAGATGTAATAACAGAAGTTCCTGAATATGATATTGGAAAAGTTGATTCGGATGATGAAATAGAAACTAGAGAGATTGATATAGCAGAAAATAACGGGTCTAGAGCATTTAAAAAAACACCACTTGAAGAGATACAATCTCTTTATGAAGAAGAATGGCTTGAAACAGAAATTATAGTTCCTCATGTTTCCAGAGAAGGAAAATATAAGTTAAGGGATGCCACTCCAGGACAAGGCTTAGTTATGAAAATTGACTACATTACACTTGATGATTTTCATGAAAAATATAAATTATTTCTTGATCCAAATGAAAAATTCACAAGTACAAACAATAGAAAAGTTGCAAGAATTAGATTAATAGGAATTTCACCAGAATATTCAGGAATTAAAACTCTAGCTAAAGTAGACAAGATACTTGGTTTTCCAGACTATCAGGCAGAAAAAACATTTACAAAACCAGAAAAGACAAAGAAAGCAGAAAAAAATTAGCTCGGCATCTTTATTCCAACTAATCTTGATTCTCCATCTTCCATCGAAACTCCGTAAACAGTGCTGGCTGCCTGAATTGTTGCTTCGTTGTGGGAAATAACAATGAACTGCGAGCTGTCGCAATACTTCTTAATCAATTCAACTGTCTTCTTGGTGTTGGGCTTGTCCAGAGCAGCGTCAATCTCGTCAAGAATATAAAACGGAGCCGGCCTGAACCTCTGGATGGCAAACAAGAATGCCAGAGCAGTCAGGGTCTTCTCCCCCCCAGACATAAGGTCTATGTTCATGAGCTTCCTGCCCTTGGCGCTTCCCTCAATCAACAGACCGCTGTCCATGCCGCCAATCAGTCTCAGGTCAGAGTCGCCCTTCATCAGGTCAAAGAAAACAATCTTGAACTCCTTCCTCAGTTCATCCAAGGTCTTGGTAAACGCCTCCTTCCTCTTGCCCTCTATCTCGGCTATTATCTCGAGTATCTTGTTCCTCTCCTCTGTGAGCTTGTCAACCTTCTCCTTCAAATCATCGAATATTATCTTCTGCTCCTCGTACTCCTCCAGGGCCTTCATGTTTATCAAGCCCAATGAGTTGATGTAGACAGTGGTCTGGTGTATCCTGTTGTCTAGGACAGACGGAGCCAAGTCAAGGGTCTCGGTCTTCTTGTAGTTCTCGAACTCCAATTTGAGATTCTCCAGTTCCGCCTCGAGCCTTGCCTTTCTGATTCTCAGCTTGTTGACATTCTCCTGAGAGCTCATCCTCTCCTGGAATATTCTCTTCCTCTTCTTCTCCAGTGAGCCGAACATCTCCTCAAGCATCTGCCTCTTCTTCTGCATGTCCGTCAGCTCCTTGCTGCCCATCTTCTC
>CAYQXC010000044.1:0-4678 GCA_964421545.1 uncultured archaeon
TCTAGGTTTACGGGACTGGGCAAAACCTCTATTGGCCTTTTAACTCCAGCTCTCCTCAAATTTTTTTTTATTGGCCCGCTTGGAACTATGACTATAGAAGATTTGCTGAAAAACCACGATGTAAAGACATCGATAAACTGGCCTGACAGCTTATCTGAAGTAATATAACTCATGTAATCCTCCAAAAGGGTGTGATATGTAATGACTGTAGGTATACCCAATAATTTTGCGATGACAAGGCCCGCAGCTCCTATGGTAGCTGGGGTGTGTATATGGATTATGTTAGGCCTGATTTCGTTGATTCTTCTTATTAAATCAAATGATGGGAAACCTATCCTATATTCAGGATAATTTTTAAACCTTTTAGAAAAAATGGGATAAGTATATTCATCTTCTTTGGGACCTGAAGGGCAGAATATGTAGACGCTGTGACCGTTTTTGCGAAGGTTTTCAGCAGACAATCTTATAGAAGTCACAACACCGTTTATCTGTGGTTCATAAGTATCTGTAAAATATGCTATTTTCACAAGTTCACCGACCAATATATATTAAAATTCTGTAGATATTTTATTTATATGATATCTGTTGTGGTCTGTGCTAAGAATGAGGAAAAGTATATTAAAAAATGTTTGCAGTGTTTGAAAAAACAGACAATGAAGCCTGAGATAATAGTTGTGGACGGCAACTCAACTGACAACACATACGATATAGCCAAGAAATACGCTGACAAAATAGTCAGAGAAAAGAAAGATGAAGGAATTGCAAAGGCGAGAAACTTGGGATGGAAGACTGCCAAAGGAGATATTGTAGCTTATTGTGATGCTGACTGCCTGCCACCAGAAGACTGGGTCGAGAAAATATCCAAATTCATGGATGACAACATATGCATCTTTGGTCCGATAATTCCTTATGATGCAAAAATTGAAACAAGGATTGGCCTGAAGGTCTGGGGTGACTTGTTTTTAAGAGCAATTTCAAAATTGGACTATCCATGCATATGTGCGTCAAATGCTGCATTCAAAAAAGAAATTCTAAAAAAGCATCCTTTTAGATTGAATTTCTTGGAGGACTTTGACTTGGGAAACAGGCTGAGAAAGGTCGGAAAGATTAAATGTTGTAAAGAATTGTACATGCTTATTTCTGCCAGACGCTTCAAAAAGGGCTTTCACAGGACAGCCTTCAAGTACTACCTACTGAACTACTTCAGACTGAAAATAGGTAAGAAACAGAAAATGTATTGGTAAGTGTCGGCGACGAGATTTGAACTCGTGACCTCTGGATTCCATATCATCTTGGGATCAAATCTCATAATGATTTTATGAGACCAGCGCTCTGCCAAACTGAGCTACGCCGACATAAAGTGGGCCCAGTGGGGGTCGAACCCACGACTTCCAGGTTTCTTCCTGTCATCACGCTCGCGCGTTACACATGCTTTTATCTAACAGATAAAAGCCTGGCACTCTACCAACTGAGTTATGGGCCCTTTTTAGCTATTTCCTTTAGCTTCTTGGTTTTCTCCTTTGTAAGCTTGAACCATACTCCGAAGCTCCCGTTGAAGTCCGCTATCTCCACCATTCCCTCTCTCTCGTGCATTTCTATCAAAAAGTCCTTATCGTCCATCTCAAGTGTCAGTTCCTTGCCAGTCAGATTTCTTGACTGCTCCGGCTTGAGGTAGGTGAACTCCAAGAGCTTCTCTACTGTTCCCTTGTTCAGCTTCAGTATGACGACCATGAATATGAGCGCCCCGGCTGGGATTTGAACCCAGGTCATGGACTCGACAGGCCCATATACTAACCACTATACTACCGAGGCATATCTATTGTTTTATTTCGAGAGATATTTAAATAGTTTTCTAGTTCCTGGATATTTAGAAAAATAGCGGTCGCCAACTACTATCCTATCAGGGTTATTTTTCATGAATTAAAGAGGTCTCTCATTGAATAGATTTTTAAGATAGGAAGAGGTAAAAAAACTAACATTAGTGAGTTATTAAAGAAAACAGCTATAAACAACAATGAAATTATGAAAACTGCCGCTGAAAAATAGCATATATATTTTGACATCTTTTTTCCAAATCTCCCTCCTGTCGTGTTTATCTTTACTCTTTTATCTGATTCATAGTCTTCAAGGTGATTTTGTGATTCTGCTATATTTGAAACTGATAAAACCATCAATGAACCAACTATTAGTAAGTCTTGTTCTAAACCAAGCAATAAAGCAGGGAAGAAAAAGAATATGAGAAAACAAAACCCATGGACTATAATGTCTAACAGAGGCTGTTGTTTCACTTTGTAAGAATATAAAGAGACAAATATAACTGCTGTAATCATTAAAAGTAGGGTGCACGGAAACCAGAAAAACGTCATTAAAAGAATTGCCATGACTAGGAAGATGTTTAATATAATTGATAAATTCTCTGATAATTCACCACTGGCTATTGGATTTAGCTTTATTTTTAATGGGTTTTTTTGTCATTATTCCTATCAAAATAATTATTCGATGAAAAACCATAGAAAGAATAGAAAAGCATTATTAAAAATATTTTTATTGTTTGGATGATAGTTATTTGTTTTTGAAAAAGCAGTGATAAGACTAAAACAGCAAAAATTGTCACACTAAAAAAAACAAGAGAGTGTTTAATTCTCAGATTTTTTAGAATTGCTTTTATCATTAATTAATATTAAATTTTCTATTATAAAAAGTTTAGACTTATTTATTGCTATTTAGAAAAGTAGTGGTCGCCAACTACTTCGGCTTCCCATCTTTTCGACAGTACCACCGAAATCGAAATGTAGATTCACTACCGTGTTCGAAATGGGAACGGGTCTTGCCTACACTCTTTGATCGGCAACCAAAATTAGTTGTGTTCTGAAGATATTTAAAGGTTTATCATGTCCAGCAAAGTTCTTCACGCAAATTGTAGAAAGCCCCAGTCACCCCCAAAGACACCAGTTATGAAGTTCCTTGAAAGTCTTTTTGCCTTCCTTTGACATCCTGATTATTCCGTCTTTTTTTACAAGTATGCCTGAGCTCAAAAGATAATTTGCATATTTTTCTGGCATATTAATTGTAGTTCGGCCTTCTAGCAAGGAATTGCCCAAATGTAATACATAATCTATCAAATCGTTTTTTACAGGGTCATTCATATCAGTATCTAGATAATTTTTCATAGCCTCTATATTTCCCAAGAATGTGATTGCCTTGAACTCGTCGACAAAAACTCCATAACCCATTTCCCTCAGCTTCTTTTCGGCCCTTTCTATATTGAATTCTTCTTCAGGTTTGACTCCGGATCTGCACCTGGCAGCATCTTCACACTCTTCTGTCTTTATATCACCCATCAAACTTTTTCTAGACATAAAATCTAATAGAGTGATTAATTATTTAAACCTTATTTAGAGGTGGAACGATACGTCACAGCCAACGCAGTATATTAGCTTGTTGTCAGCTTTGAGATTGCCCTTATTGCAGAGAACGCATCTCGTCTTGTTGGGCTTGTCCTTTAATTTCTCCACTATTGCCCTCTTCAAATCATCAGAGTATCTGGAGAATTTCTCATCACACCTCTTGCAGAGAACAAGAGTGCTTATCTTGGAGATTTTCCTTTTGCACATGGGGCAGTGAGCAGGCTTTCTCATCTTCCTGAGAGACAGCTTGAAGTATTCTGTGTGAATATCTAAAAAGTTCCTGATCCTCTTTAAAACCATAATTATCTTTCAGCAAAGGGGCATTTATTCTTTTCTAAAAATGAAAAAAGGTCCCCGCCGGGAGAGTCGAACTCCCAACCTGTCGGTTTCTGTTTGAACGGTTGCTAAGTGCCTAATACAACAGTAAAAAGCTACAGCCGACCGCTCTACCATTGAGCCAGACGGGGATACTCAAAATTAATTATAGAAGTATTTATAGGTTTTATTCCTTGACTGCAACACTGACAAAGCTTTTTGCACCTTTCTTGGGATGAATGGAAACCTTGTTGGAGCGCTTGTAAATGGGCGCTTTTCTCCTGACTCCCCTGGCCTTTGCGCTGGGCAGCCTGACTTTCTTGAAAAGTTCCTTTGCAGGCTTCATAGTGTAGTGGAGAACTCTCTCCTCGTGTGGAGTCAGCCTTCCCAAGTTCCAATGAAGTTCTACCCCGTTTGCAACCTTTCTTATCAGGGGCTTGACGCTTTCAAACTTGCTTACAATAGAGAAATCAGCAGGAACTGTGTCCTTGACGCGGACATTGCCAACGCCCTTTTTCTTGCTTCTCAAATGAAGTGACACTGAGACTTCCTTTCCAGGCTTTCTAATCAGCCTCTTCGAGAACACCAAGGCAGTTGACTGCCAGTAAATGAAAACCGCAATCATCACAGCAGAAATTATCAGAACATAAGTGGGCCAGTAGATTTCCGAGTAGGTTATGCTTCTGGACTCGTCAGGAGCCAGACTCATTTTCCAATAATAACTACCGCCGAGCATCATACCTGTTGGTGTCGGGCCTGATATGAAATAATACCATCCCTCTGGCGAGACAGACTGCAAGTCAGCCTCTGAAACAATATTGCCAGTGTTGGTTGCTGTGACTGTCACCGAGCTGCCAAAGGGTGTTGTCGAGACATCCCTGTCATAGATTATGTTCTCAACGGGAAGTATGTTGAATGACTTTATCTCCTTGTAAAAGCTCATGCCAACATCACTG
>CAYQXC010000045.1:0-4605 GCA_964421545.1 uncultured archaeon
ACATTTCAAGGCTTGCCAGAAAACATAAAATTCTCATTATAGATCACCACCAATCTCGGAAGAATATGAATAGAAACAAGAACATAGTCCATGTCAATCCGTGCTTCTGGAAATCAAAGATACCAAGCTTCAGGTATGCTGCGAGCAAAATTGCCTTTGACATCTGCAGAAAGACAACAGACATAGAGGATTTGGACTGGCTGGCAGGCGTCGGAATAATAAATGATTATTCCGGGAAATCATGGAGGGGTTTCCTAAACGGGATATACAAAAAATACCCGTACCTGAAAGGCAAAGACCTCTATTCGTTTGAAAACAAGCTCGGCTACATTACCCACCTGATTACATCAGGATATTATCCCAAAAAAAGGAGCGGCAAGATTGGATATGATGCCTGCCTCAGAGCAGAATCCCCAATGGACATAATCAGGACAAAGTCAGAGCCTGCAAAGAGACTGAAAAGGATGTATGACTGCATTGAAAAGGAAATCAAAGAGACAATGAAAGTCTGGGAAAAGAAGGCTGAATTAATCGATGACAAGAGATTGATAATCCTAAATCTAAAAACAAAATTTTCAATCCAGTCAACCATATCAACCAAGGTAAGCATCCTAAAGCCGAACAAAACTGTCATTGTGGCAAGAAGGTCAGGCAGAGAAGTCCACATAAGTTTCAGGAGACAGGACAGAAAGGTGGACTGTGGCAAGCTGGCAAGGACATCTACCAAAAACCTGAAGAATGCAAACGGCGGGGGGCACGCTCCTGCTGCCGGAGGAAAGATAATGGCAAGGGACTGGGAGAAGTTCAGGAAAAATGTTATTAGACTTCTGTGAAATGCTTTTATACTGGAAAACAAAGTATAATTATAAAATAAGGGGGTATTAAATGGTAAACTACGAGGATGCTGTCAAAAAACCTTTTACTGACCTTGGAAAATTGTTCCTTGGGGTGATACTCAGCGCTGTTCCGGTTGTAAACTGGGTAACGCAGGGTTTTGTTCTGGAATGCTCTGGCGTGGGAAAGAACAGGCCTTCAAGGAGGATGCCTGACTGGAAGGGCTTCGAGGACCTGTTTGTCAAGGGCTTCATGTCGTACCTTATAATGTTCGTCTATGCAATCCCTGCACTGCTAGTGTTTACAATGACACTTGGCTATACAGCCGCGTACCTTTTGCCGACATTCATAGGGCTGATGCCAGAAGGAGTATCAGCAACAGTCGCGACTGGGGGCATAAGAGAGATATTCACACAGAACTGGATGCAGATGCTGCCGACACTGGTAACCATGTCAGCTGTGCTGATTCCAATGATGCTTCTAGGCGTCTTGCTTCTGCTGGTTGCAATATACCTGTCTCCGATAGGCATACTGAACTACATCAAGACCAAGAAGTTCGCCAAGGCGTTCGACCTGAATTTTGTCAACAAGAAAGCGTTCAAGTCAAAGTATCTCTTGACTTGGCTGGTGTCAGTAATAATAGCAATGGTACTCAAGTCTGTCCTCACTTTGTGGCTTGGGCCATGGATAGGCGCAGCAGCAACATTCTTCATAGCAAGCACAATAGCCTTCAGCCTATTCGGACAGGTAATGAGAGAAAAATAAAAGAACAAAATCGGGGAGCTTCACCAGTCGTCAAAGTCGCTTTCAGGTGTTTCTTTTTCTTCTTCGTATTCTTCATCATATTCGCCATACATGTAAATGACCACCTATGATGTGTTTAATTTTCTTAGGACAAAGAAAATATTTAAAGGTATCTTTCGGGAAGGCGAGTTCTGTTACTCTGCAAGAAGACTAAATATTCTTCAGGTCAAGGAGGGGCTTCGAGTCGACCTCCACTTCCTTTTCTTTCAGCAGCTTTGATATTGACTTGGAAAGCGCGTCCTCGCTCAGCTCCATCTTTGTTATCCTGTGCAGCTCTGCCATCTTTTCCTCTAACTTTAATTCAATTGACTCGAGCTTCTGCTTCATCAAGTCTATCTTGTCCTCGTTCTTCTCAAACCTCTGGATCAAAGCCTCAACAAGCTCATTCGCTATGATGTATTTTAACCTAACATTGCTCTCCTCGGAACTCTCAATGTAATCCTTAAGTATGTTTATCTGGGCCTTTAATGTGTTAAGTTGCGCCTTTATTATGGGCTCAATGTTCTCTTTCACCATTATCACTCTCCAAAACCTTTAGCATTGACGTGTCGACCTGTGTCCTGGCCTTCATTGAGTTCAAAGTGTTCTCCAGTATTTTTATCCTGTTCTTCAGCTCCCTGAGAGACGCGTCGTCCCTGGAATTCGAGAGCCTCTTGATGTCCTGCCTCATTGATTTTATGTTGCCATCGTAGACCTCGAACTTTTTCTTGAGAATTGATATTAGCTCGTTAAGAAAAGCGCTTAGCTCAACTCTATCTGCCATAATAAGAAATGCAAACTAAATTTTAAATACTTGACCTTCAACGCACTACAAATAAAAAGACAATAGAAAGAGGGTTTTAATTTTTTACATATCTAAAGTTTTCTATGTATTCCATGGATAAAAGACAAGTGATAATTTTTTTGTTTTTTTCCTTAATAATTTCATCCAAGTTTTTCGGCGGCTCCAAAACCTCACCAGACGCCATACCACCTATGATTATTCCCCAATCATCTAATTTCCAAAGTTCTGGATCTAGTTCTATAGGTTGTGATTTCTTTAGCTGTGTAAAGACACCATTATAATTTTGATGCCTTTTTACAAGTTTTCCTCCGTTTTTTTCGTTTGGATATTTGAAGGTTATAATACCCTCATAATCCTTAATTTCAGTTATTATTCCGATTTCATTAAAATAACCTAATGTTTCATGCGAAAGGAGAAATGGATCGTAAATCAAAGATGGGTGAGTATAATATCTTTTAATTCTTCTGGACAAACCTTTAAATTCTTCTTTATTTGTTTCTCTTAATACATTAATTTCACGGCTCTTCTTTGTTATACATTTTGATAAATGAGCTGATGTTACCATTATTATCACACTTCAATGGAGAGAAAAAGCCTTCCATAATTATGGTTTTCAAACTTAAATCTCTTTCTCTCTTATTTTTGTTATGCCTAAAAAGAATCGGGAAGAAGAGGCAAGATTAAGAAAACCTTATTGCCCCGAGTGCAACAGCGATCTTGTCTATGATAGCGACATGGGCGAAACTGTGTGTAGTAGCTGCGGTCTTGTTGTCAAAGAAAAAGAATTTGATCGTGGTCCTGAATGGAAAGCTTTCACCATAGAAGAAAAAGAAAGTAATCCTAGGGTAGGTCCGCCTTCTACACCGACCCTACACGACAAGGGTCTGGGAACTAAAATAGATTGGAAAGATCAAGACAGTAGAGGAAAGAGAATAAAGCTCAGACAAAAAGCTCAAACATATAGAATGAGAAAATGGCAGAGAAGATGCAGGGTGTCCACTCCCACAGAAAGGAACTTGTCCGTTGGGCTTTCAGAAATTAGTAAAACCGGAAACATAATGCAATTACCCAAGAACGTTGTGGATACGGCCTCTGTTATTTATAGAAAAGCAACTGAAGAAAGACTTATCAGGGGCAGAAGTATTTTGGGTGTGGCTGCTGGTTCTATATACGCAGCTTGCAGGAAGTGTGGAATTCCCAGAACGCCTGACGAAGTTTCTAAGGCTTTAGAGATAAGTAAAAAGGAATTAAACAGAAACTATAGATTCTTAATCAAAGAGTTGGATTATTCCATGCCTGTTGAGGATTATAAAAATTATATGAACAAATTTTGTAATGAGATGCGTATTCATGGAAAATCTGAGGAAATTGCTCATAAAATATATCAAGCCGCCAAGAAGGAAAGGCTAACATCTGGAAGAGGTAGGGGGTTGTCGGCGGCCGCCCTTTATATTGCAACGGTATTGATTGGTGAGAAGAAAACTCAAAGGGAAATATCTGAAACCGCGGGAGTTACAGAAGTTACAATAAGGAACAGATACAAAGACTTGAAAAGAGAGCTGGACTTCATCGTATATCTTTAACATGATTAAGGTTTCTTCTGCATAACCTTGAATTCCTTGACTATTTTATACCATACCACTATTCCAAAGGTCGTGTTAATGATTGATATAACATCCAGCACTCCCGGCTTGTTGACAAATTGTTCTACACTTTTCAAAGTCTTCTCAAGATCGGCTGTTCTCATCGGCCAAGGAAATACCTTGTATCTTATGTTTCTCATAATAAATTATTAAGAGGGATAATTTAAGGGTTTAAATAATTTTCTTTCTAAAAGGATACTATGAAAGAGTTTAAGAAAGGGGATAAATTCAAATTGCCTAAAAGTGAAACTTGCGGTCATAAGGGTAGGATTGTTGGAATATATGAGCTTAATGGAAGTGAAAAGACTAAAACGATTTTTGCTGTTAAATGTAACAAATACCATCAAAAAGATGAAGCTGATGAGAAATCAGGAATAAATAAAAAAGGAATAACAGTAACTGATTTTTCAGAAGATCATAAAGGAAAGAAAAATGTAATCTATCTCATTGATGTAAGTGATATTGTCTAATTTTATTTTCTCGTAAGCAGCCAGTCGATTGTGTAATACAACATCACTATGATTACTGTTGACAATATCA
>CAYQXC010000046.1:0-4587 GCA_964421545.1 uncultured archaeon
TCATAATAACAACCGGGTCCCAGCAAGTCTTGAGTCTGACGGCCGAGATTTTCTTCAACCCCGGCGACTATGTTGTCATCGAGTCTCCGACATACCTTGGAGCATTGGTGGCCTTCAACGCCTACCAGCCCAAGTACATATCAGTTTCAATGGACAAGGATGGCATGAAGACAAACGAGCTTGAAAGGAAGCTCAAGGGAATCAAGAAGAGCAAGGTAGACTTTATCTACACGGTTCCTACGTTCCAGAACCCGTCAGGAATAACAATGTCCTTAGAAAGAAGAAAACACCTTCTGGAAATAGCCGAGAAGCACGACCTAATGATTCTAGAGGACGACGCCTATTCTGACCTGAGGTTCTCCGGCAAGTGCGTTCCCACAATAAAGAGCATGGACAAGAACAGAAGGGTTTTGTATACACACACATTCTCCAAGACTTTGGCTCCCGGCTTCAGGCTGGGGTATGTTGTGGGTGAGAGGGAGAAGATAAGGAAAATGGCAATTGCCAAGCAGGGAGCTGATTTATGCACCAATGTCTTTGTCCAGTGCATAGCCAACGAGTACATAAAGTCAGGTCTGATAGACAAGCAGATAGACAAGATAATAAAGATGTACAGGAAGAAGAGGGACATCATGCTCAGGTCTCTGGAAAAACACTTCCCGAGAAGTTGCAAGTGGACATGCCCTGATGGCGGCATGTTCATCTGGGTTACTGTTCCATCAAAGATAGACACAAGGGACTTGTTTGTTGATGCAATACACGAGAAGGTAGCCTTTGTTCACGGCGCTGCCTTCAGGGTTGACGGCAAGGGGCATAATACAATGAGATTGAACTTCAGCAACACCGACAACAAGAGAATAGATGTTGGCATAAAGAGACTTGGAAATCTGATAAAGAAAAAGTTGAAATAAATGATAGAAACTGAAAGTGCTGGCGGAGTTGTAGAAAGGGATGGATTAATATTAGTTGTAAGCCAGCACGGTACTTCTTGGTCTTTACCTAAGGGTCATCTAGAAAAAGGTGAGGATAAGATAGATGCTGCCAAAAGAGAAATATATGAGGAAAGTGGTATTAAAGACCTGAAATTCATTAAAGAATTGGGCTCTTATAAGAGATATGATATTGACAAGAATGCCCAAGAAAATAAAAACGAGATGAAAACAATATTTATTTTCCATTTCAAAACAAACCAGAAGAATTTGAAACCTGTAGATCCACAAAACCCTAAGGCAATTTGGGTAGAAAAAGAAAAAGTTGCAGAACTTCTTACACATCCCAAGGACAAGGAATTCTTCCTAAGTAATAAAGATAAAATATGAAATAATTTTATAAGCCGGAAATGTATTAATTATATGCACAAAGTTCTTGAGAAGCAGGGAAAGAAAGTTCTTCTTCTAGGAAACGAGGCAATAACCAGGGGAGCTCTAGAGTCTGGCATTGGTTTCGCTTCCACTTATCCAGGAACTCCCTCTTCTGAGATAGGCATGACCTTTGCCCAAATAGCAAAGGACGCAGGCATCTACTTTGAATACTCCACCAATGAGAAAGTCGCTCTTGAAGCGGCCGCTGGAGCTGCTCTTTCAGGAATCAAGTCAATGGCCTTCTTCAAGCATTTCGGTCTTAATGTTGCATGTGAGAGTGTTTTCCCTCTTGCATACGCTGGGGTCAAGGCTGGAATGGTCATAGTTGTAACTGACGACCCAGCCTGCCACAGTTCCGGTCAGAGTGAGGAGGACACGAGGCCTTTTGCAAGGATAGCGCATTTGCCAATGCTTGAGCCGTCGAACGCACAGGAATGTGTTGATTTTGTCAAGGAGGCATACAAGATATCGGACAAGTTCAAGATACCAGTTTTCATAAGGACAACAACCAGGGTCTCCCACATGAGAAGCGTTGTCAAGATAGGGAAGAGAGTCAAAGGGAAGACAAAGGGCAAGTTCATAAAGGATGTTGCCTTCAAGGCCTTCCCGCCTTTCATAATGGACACTCACAGGGATTTGCACAGCAAATTGGAAAAGCTGCAGGCAGTCTCCGAAAAATCCAAGCTGAACTTCATAGTTAACAGGAATGCCAAGAGCAAGTTAGGAATAATAGTTTCCGGCGTTTCATATGATTATGTCATGGACGGCATGACTGATCTGGGAGTCAAAATACCTGTCTTGAGGTTGGGCTTCACTTATCCCCTGCCTGACAAGATGATTAGTAGTTTCATCAAAAGGTTCAAGCAAGTCTTAATTATCGAGGAATTGGAGCCAATAATAGAGAGCCATGTCAAGATGCTTGCCAAGGACACTAATCCCAAGCTAAATGTTCTCGGAAAGGTGGACGGCTACTTCCCATACGAGGGAGAATACAACGAGGAAATGATTATAAGTGCCATGAGCAGATTGACAAAAAAGAAGTACAGGCTTAATCTGGGAGTTCATAGGAAAATGTATGCCAAGATAAAGGAGCCCAAGAGGCTGCCTACTTTCTGCGCTGGCTGCCCTCACAGAGCGACATTCTATGCAGTGAAGGAGGCAACAAAGGGAATGGACGTTGTCTACGGAGGGGATGTTGGCTGCTATTTGATGGGCATATTCAAGCCTTTTGAGACCCAAGACTTCATGTTCTCCATGGGCGCTAGCGAGGGTATTTGCCATGGCATTCTGAAGTCAACAGACCAGAAGGCAATAGCCTTTGTGGGAGACTCGACATTCTTCCATGCAGGAATGCCGGGCTTGGTGAATGCGATCTACAACAAGTCTAATCTCTTGTTAATTGTTATGGACAACAGGATAACTGCCATGACAGGGCACCAGCAGAATCCCAGCACTGGCTACACTGCCATGGGTGAAAAGAGCCCTGACATAAGGATAGAAAACATTGTCACTGGCATGGGCGTCGAGGACGTCAGGGTTGTCGACCCGTTCAACGTAAAGCTCATGACAAAGACCATCAAGGAAATGTTGCAAAGGGACAAGGTCTCTGTCATTGTGGCAAAGAGGGAATGCCAGTTATTGTTAATGAGGAAGAGGAGAAGAGAGGGCATAAAGACAGTCAAGTTCGAGATTGACCAGAAGCTTTGCAAGCATTGTGAGTCTTGTCTGACCAAGCTGGCTTGCCCAGCAATAAAGAAGGAAAAGGGAAGAATCATGATTGACAAGGACTTGTGCACTGGGTGTGCTGTTTGTCTTCAGGTATGTCCTAATGGTGCAATAAAGCCGGTGAAAAAGAATGCAAGAGTTTAATATTATTGTGACAGGTGTTGGCGGTTTGGGGGCAATGACCCTTGGAAGGATAATAGCCGAGGCTGCTCTGAAGCAGGGCTATGACGTGAGGACAACAGAATTGCATGGTCTGGCCCAGAGGGGAGGAAGCATGCAGCTGCACATAAGGTTCGGGGAAAAGATGTACACTCCCCTGATTCTTGAGGGAGAGGCCAACCTGATAATAGCACTGGAGCCCTTGGAGGCCCTGAGGACAACTTACTTCGGCTCGAAAAGGCAAAAGACAACATTCCTTATTGACAAGTATATGTTGCCTCCTATTACTGTATCTGTTCTCGGTGAGAAATACCCGAGCATGGAGAGCATCATCAACAACATAAAGCCGTTTGCAGGGGAGATCATGCTAATTAGCGCTTCTGACATTGTGAAGAAGGAGACGGGAAAGGTGATTGCCTCCAACATCTTCATTCTCGGCTATGCTGTTGGCAATGGACTGCTTCCCCTGAAGGAGAAGTTCGTCCTTGATGCAATAGCAGAGATAGTCCCTCCAAAGTATTTAGAAATGAACAAGAAAGTCTTTGAAATGGGGATACATCACAAATAATCATCAGGGAATATGGCGTTTTCCTGTCATAGGAGAATAGGCAATTCTTGACCTTTCTTTTAACAGCTTTTTTAGTTGCTCTGCTGTAAGACTAATTTCCATATTTTCATTCAGACCCACACCAGCTCTTAGACCGCCGTATTCTCTGCATTCGTCAATTCTGATTAAACATATGCCTTTCTTTCCAGCATTTGTGTCTAGGCCAGGTTTTGTTAATAATTTCGAGCATTCACTGCAGGGATAAGAGAAAAAGGGGTTTAATTTTACTACTTCAGGTCCAGGATTTTGCAAATAAAACGGGTTCATACCGTGTTCTAAAATAAAATTATAGGTGCCATCCTTCTCTACTGGAAACTGATATGTTTCACTGTTTTTGATTCTGGGACATTGAGAGTGCCCTGAAAAATCATTAACCATAAGAATAATAAAAAAATAAAGAATTTAAAACCATTCGCTTATGTTAAAAAACAATAAGAAAAAAGGTTGAGTGTATCACTCTAGTTCTTCTTCTACTTCCTTCCTGCCTTCTTCCAGTTCCTTGACCTGTTCTTTGTCGTGCCTCAACAACAAAGCTTGGAACTCTCCCACATGAGTCTTTTCCTCTTTGGCAACATCCAAAAGAATCTTCTTCATGTCGTTGTTGTCTGTCAAAGCAGCCATCTGCTCGTAAAGGTTCACTGCGTCAAGCTCTGCAATTATAGCCAGCCTGAGTATTTCCTTGTCAATGTCCTCTTTTTTAACCTTTTCCAAATCAATAGGTATTTGAGCTAACAT
>CAYQXC010000047.1:0-4409 GCA_964421545.1 uncultured archaeon
AATGACTGAGTTAAAATATATTGAAGGAGAGAATATTGTTTATGACTTGCAAAAACCTCCTTCTCCTATTGGGAACAAGCATATAATCAGTAAATTCGTGGAAGATAAGGTTGACCTGATTTTCGTATTTCCTACTGAAGCTGCCTTGGAAGCCAAGGAAGTTACAGAGGGAACAGGAATTCCTGTTGTTTTTGCCTTTTCAATGATAGAAGATACCGGCCTTGTTGAGAGTGTGAGACATCCAGGTGGTAATATCACTGGTGTTCGGGACCCCAATGTAGGCACGACTGCCAAGCGTCTTGAGACATTAAAAGAGATTGCACCAGAAGCTGAACGGGTTTGGGTAGCCTATCAAAAAGACTGTCCTTCTGTTCCCCTACAGCTTGAGGTATTGTATCCAGTTGCTTCGTCATTAGGTATAACTTTGGTGGAAGTTGCTGCTGATAGTGTGGAAGACGTACAAGCTGATTTGGATGCCCGTTCTGCGTCAGATGATATTGGCATTGATGCAATTATGCTGATAGCTGAGCCTCTTATGGTGAACCCTGATAATTTTAAAGTGGTTGGTGAATTTGCAGTTGAACATAAAATTCCTGTTGGTGGCTTCTTAATTGATGAAGATATTGTTGTTTTTGGTTATGAATATGACCGTAATGAAATTGGTCAACTGGCTGCACCAATGGCTGACAAAATACTCAAAGGAACACCAGCTGGAACTATTCCGGTTGTTACTCCGGAATACTCTTTGTTTTTAAATTACAAAGTGGCCCAAGAATTCGGATTGACATTGCCTGATGGCTTGCTTGCCAGAGCAGACGAGATAATAAGTTGAATGTTGGTAAGATGAAAATAAGAAAAAAACTAATCATTGGATTTTCTTTGATTTTAATTTTGTTTATGTCTATGATATTTCTAATATACATAAGTTTGCATAGATATTCCTCTTCATATTCTGAATTGAATGAAATCTATGTTCCATTCACAAATGCTGCAATAGAAATTTCAAGTTATTCAAAAAGGGCAGAGGGGCATTTGATATTATACCTAATTTTACATAATGAAATTGATAGAGAGAAATTTTTCAATAGAGTTGAATCTTTAAAAAATGAAATATCTATCATTAGACCTTTAGCTACAGACCCAATAGATGCGAAGACGATAGACACGATAGATTCTGAAGCAGACAGTATGTTAAAATATGGAAAAGAATTGCTGGTAGAATATGATAAAAATAATATATCGTTTGACCCCAAAGAGCATGAAGAACTGATTAGAAAGTTTCACGACACTACAAGCTCTGTGAGAGAGAAGGGAGTAGAACTGTCTAGTTTTAAATCTCACTCAGTTAATAATAAGGCAAAAAGTGTAGAAGATGATACAAGAAATATTGAAAATGTACTATTGATTTTTTCAGTATTCGTCATGTTTTTAAGTTTGATTATAAGTTTTTCCTTGTCTCAATCAATTACCAAACCAATCAAGAAACTGACAATGAACATAGAGGACATCAGCACAGGAAAGCTCAATATTGATATTGACCCCAAGCTAAAGGAATCAAAGGATGAAATTGGTGACTTGGCAAGGGCTTTTGACAGGACGCTGGTTAGTTTGAAGCTGGCAATGAAACAGAAAAATAATAAAGGTGGAGAGAAAAAGTGATGAAATGACCGAAAAAATAAAAAATTCTCTAGGAAACTTGATAAAAAAACATAAGGGGGGGACTGTAATCATGATGGAAATCCCAGTGGAGTCATATTTAGAGTCCAATTCTTCTTCCATAAAACTTCTGACAAAAAAAGGCTTTGATGGAATTTATATAAGCTTTCAAAGGCCTTTCAGGAACATATCATCACATTTCACAGAACATGGAATAAACACAGACAAAATTCTATTCATAGATGTTGCAAGTTCACTTAGCAAGGAAATGCAAGAAGAGGACCCGAGGTGTGTTCATATTTCACCAGACATAGACATTGACGAATTAGTGAGAGCAATCTACACATCTCTCCCCAAGCTGAAAAGCAAGAAAAGGTTCATCTTCATCGACTCGCTAACAACAATAACCCTTTACAAGCCACTATCCGAAACAATGCGGTTCTCCGAGTTCCTAATCAGAACAATTAAAAAGGAGGCACAAGATGTCAGCCTCATATTCAACGTTGCAAAGGACCTCTCACAAAGGAAGTTCATCAAGGACATTGCCTTGCGTGTAGATGAAATCATAAGCCTAGGTTAATAAAATGGTAGAAATTAATATTGAAAAGGAATTGGAAAATGGGATGAATGACCTATCAGAAAACTGGATAATTCTTTTAGAGACCAATGTGGAAAATGCATTGGAAGTTAGCATGAAATCTGTAAAATTTTTTCTTGAAAGGGGAATGTCTGCCGTGGTTTTGTCTTCAAACAGGCCGTATACAAATCTGTTGGATATTTACAAAAAGAACAACATTGATACAGAAAAAGTAATTATTCTGGACGGTGTCTCAAGGGGGAAAAACAGTGGCAAAAATAAAAATGTGGTATTTCTGGACAATCTAAATGACCTGACAGACATTTCAATTATTTTGAATGAGACATTACAAAAGCTTAAAGGCAAGAGGAGCTTTCTTTTGATTGATTCAATAACATCCATGCTAATATACAATGATCCGAGAGTTTTTGCAAAATTTATCCATAGTGTTTTAGTAAAGATGAGAATTAACAATGAGAGTGGCATACTGTTTTCTTTGGAGGATGAGACGAAAAAAGAAATAAGGGCAGAGATAGCGCAGCTGTGCGACAGAGTCATAAAAATCGGTAAATAGTACAGGTCATTTGCCTTAAAGGGGGAGAAAAAAACAATTAAATCAAATCCTCAATACGTGTTTTGGCTTTGCTTTAGGCATAAAAGTTATAAATATGCCCAAGAGAAAACCGGAAAAATGGAAGAACTCTCCTTTAAAAAAATCTATAAAGCACATGCCACATTGAATGAAATTGGTTATAGAAAGGGAGAACATGAAAGCGAGAATAAGGGGCAGTGTTATTTTTGTGGAAACTAATTTTCTGGATTTTATCAGGCTTAGGGCAAGTATTCCATAGATACCTGTTGAGTTGCCGGCAACAGTGGCTAAGGGGAAAAAAACTGCTATAGGAAGAACAACTATGAACACGGATAGGATGTATGTGAGAAAAAAACTCTTGAAATCAATGCTCAGTTCTATTGCAATCAGAGAAATGAAAATAAAGCCTATAATGTTTTCTATTAAGTGGAAAATATCAACATGAAAGAACTGAAATGTGAGAAACCTCCAAGGCTCCTTAGAGAAGGATTCAAGATTAAATGTATATGAGAAGCTTGGGACAAGCAAAAATGCAAAAAGGTTGACTAAACAAATCAGTACAACAAACAACAAAATTTTGCTCATCAACGACGACCCTTTCAGTTATAATATTAATATCATATGTTACTATTAAAATCTAAGTTTGCTTGTTAGAAGAAATTATTTTGTTAAATCTTGTCAGGAGGATACCAGTCATAGATATATTTTTTTCCTGCTTTCATAATAATAACCGATATTATTAATCCAAAAACAATTAGAAATGATATTAATCCTAGCCCCAAACCCAGCGGAGTTGTCGAGGATTGTGTGTCTCCCAAAGAAAGGCCCAAAATTATCATGGAAAGGGCAGTGATAACAATAACAATCCAAACAACAGCAATTTTTGTCCTACTTTTCATAAAATCACTCAAGTTTATCTTTTATTTTTTCAAACCTAAGCATATATCTTCTAAGCCTTTTCTTTGTCCTTTTAACAATAAAATAAAAAATAGAGATGAAAGTAGTGGTTATTACGCCCAATCCCAACAAAATTATTTCGTTCATAAAACTGACCTAATATTCTGTTTTCTCTTGTGTTTCAACCTCTTTTTTCTTACAATCAAGAAAATAACGAGGGTTGAAAATGTTATTATCGCCACAAGCCCTATACCCACACCCAGGGGTATTATTGGCTCGGCAGGAGTTGCTTCCGGAGCGGCTGAGGAAAAGCACTCCTGGGACTCGGAAGGCCTGCTACCAAATGTCCCGCAGGCGTTCGCATCAGTGCACGTCCTTGTCTGAACGTCATTAAAACATCCAGACCAGCCGGTGCATGACCAGGACTCAATGCACAATTCCTCTACAGATCCTTCTTCAGCAGTCTCATCTTCCTCATCACTCTCCTCTTCATTAGTTGTAGCGACCCATCCACCCCCTCCAACTGGAGCAACCGTAGACGAACAATCCCCCGGACAACTCAAACTAGTTTCTCCAGAGTCACAATATCCATCACCACAATATGTACTAGCAGCTCTGCAAACGGCGTGAACACAATAGCCGGAATAGCAGTTTGAATCAGCAGTGCATGCTTGACCGTTTGCTTTC
>CAYQXC010000048.1:0-4390 GCA_964421545.1 uncultured archaeon
AAATGCCCTTGTAGCATTGTCCATCTCAAGGTCATAGTCAACGCCTTCAGTCAGTGTATAAGTCAAATCAGTTGTTGTCACTGTGCCTCTGTGTACCATGAATGCTTGTTGGCTTCCCCCTGTACCAATCTCATCTTCTTGAACATCATATGTTGCTCCCTCCCCTAGTGTGTTAAGGCTGATTGCGCTTCCGCCAGTCCACGTGCCGTTGGCAATGTATGGGCTGCCGTCTTGGTTGTACTCATTGGTCGGGTCTGCACCCCCGCCTCCTGAGAAATGATCCAAGTACAAAACAGTTTCTCCGTTTTCTTCTTCATAGCACGGCCTTTGGCCGCATTCCAGAAGCATTAAACATTCCGGATTTTCCTTTGACCCCTCGCAGTAGAATACACTTTCATATTCAGAAGGCAGAATTATCTTTGCGTTATAGTTCTCATTGGTAACAAAATCATTTGTCTCCACCCATGCGAAATCCTTCATTAGCAGGTTGTCTTCTGAAAGGAATTCATCTATTGTAGTTTTATTTACATCATCGCTTACTTCCACTTCCTTGTTCCAGTCAATGTTCTCTTCAAGCTCTTCTAATTCTACCTTTATCCTGTTTTTCTCTATTCTAGTCTTGTATTTTTCTATTCCTATTTTGATTATGGAAACGTGGGCACCTACTCTTTCTATTCTTTCTTTCCAGTTTCTCTGTTCAGGCTTTAATTCTTCTACTTCCTGGACAGCTTTCTCCGTCTGTAGGGGTTTGACGGGATGGACAATTACTGTTGTTTTTCCTGACCAACCATTTAAATCGAAAACAAAATCGTAAGTTTCAATCCCATTAGCAGGGGGGGATACAAGAACATACGATTTTTCTATCTCATAGATTTCATACGATTCAGTTTCAGACAACTTCCTATGATTGGTTAGGTTTATTTCCCATTCTATTACATTGTAATTCTCATAGCTTATGACACTGTCTCCGTCAGTTTCAATAATTGCCCATCCCCGAGGTACATTGTCTGTAAGAATTAAATTCTCGCTTTCGTTTTTGAACCTCAAGACATTCACATTCAAGAATACGTCTACCAAAGTTCTGGCAGGAACATCAAGTTTATTGCAGCCTTCACAAACGAAATATCTTTCGTATGAAGACATAGCAGGGTTTGCTATTGTCGTGTTCACTAAAATGAGACCAAAGAAGAATAGAAATAGGAATAGAAATAAAATGCTAACTTTGCCTAAAACCCCCCTGCTAACGAATTCCATAAATTCTCCTGTCAAACAAACTTTTTCTCTTTTCCAAATATCCCCTTTAATCTGTCAAAAAAATTATAATCATACTTTTCACCAACAAGCCTAGCAGCAATCCTGTAAAACGCTTTACTCGCAGAAGAATTTTTCTTTGAAAATGTAACCAGAGTCTTCCTGTTAAAGTCTGCCAACACATTCTCATCCTCCGGAACTATTCCGATTATTGGCAATTCTGTAAAGCGTTTTATCTCATCTGCTTTTATCTCGTAGTTTTTGTTTTTCACCCTGTTAATTATCAGGCCTATGGGAATTGGTTTGGGCTCCAGCATGTTTATGGTCTGCTTGCATTTTTCTATGTCTATTAGAGAAGGAATCTGAGGATTAGCCACGAACAGAACTTCATCGCCTGACCTCAAAGATATTAAGGCCTCTTTACCCAATCCTGGCGCAGAGTCAAGAAGAACCATCTCATAATCACAAAAGACCTCTTTGAGCGTGCCCTTCAAGCTGTTGACATCAATGTCTACAATGTCCTTGACCTGGAGTGACGCTGGCACGACTTTCAGACCGGATGCATGGTCGTAAATAGCACTTTCCAACTTTGCCTCGTTTCTTAAGAAGTTGTTCAGCGTTATTGGGAAAGAATACATGTCAAAGTACAGGCTCAAATGTGATGTAGTAAAATTAAAATCAACAACTGCAACCTTCCTGTTGAATTTTTGGAGGGCCACCCCCAGATTGGCCGTTACGGTGGTCTTACCCACGCCGCCCTTGCCAGAGCAAACACTTATTATTCTTACCATTATTTATCACCCTTATTTTTTGTTTGTGTCAGTTCATTGGAGAATTTCATGACATTCGGGAATTCTGTTATGATTAGTTTATCATAAGAGCCAATGTTCCCAGCTTTAATTTTTTGAATTTGGGGTTCATCCTTCCTGATGTACCTACCAACATCAGTCAAGAAGCTTTTGTCGCCAGTTAATCTCTTTTTGCTAACCTTCCTCTTCTTCAGTATTATTGCCCCAGAGAAGCAGACAACTGCAAATATGGCAATGTAAACCAAGTCCATATAATTTATTTGAGGCAGGGCAAAGCCAGTGGCAAGGCCTGTGGTGGGCGAAGTCTCCTCCTCTCCAATTTCAAATATGTTAAGTCCGAAGACCTTTTCTTCTGTTATTCCCCCGTTTTCAATCTTCAAAGTAACGCTCGAAATGCCAGAATCAGCATAGACAGGAATGGAGAAGTCTATGTACAAAGTCTTCTTCTCATCGGATTCCAAGTCAATGTCATTGGAAACAATGTTGTAATAGCTTTCAGGCAGGCCTTCCAAAGAAATTTTTATGTTCTCAATGTCAGCCTGTCCGTTGTTCAGCAGGTCAAACTTCTGGCTCAGGTTTTCACCTCTGGCTATCTTTACTGTGTCAGGAAAGTCTATTAAGACAGACCTGCTTTTGACAACTTCAAAGTCTATCTCGTCTTTGAAGTCTTCGTAGGGATGCTTAGTCGCCTTGAGAATTACAGCATATTCTCCCTCATCCTCGGGAGATGAGATTCCTATTGAGAACACACCATTTTCATCTGCAACAGCGTTGTATTTTGTCTTGCTGTTTTTGATGTAGGTGTTTATGCTGGCGTTGCCAACAACATGGCCGTCATTGTCTTTCACTATGCCCCTTACCTTTATCTCGTCACCCAGATAGTAAGTTCCCTTGTCAAGGCTGAAATCAACATCTATGTCCTTTATCTCGCCTATCACAAATGCGGAGAGTGTTGAGGAGGTTACCTTCACTCTGTCCCTTATGATGTCAATTTCTCCAATCACTTCTGTCCAGTCGTCGTTGCATGTGTTCCTTCCTGAATTCCATTTTTCACACTTGAATATTCTCAGATTGTTCTCGTTTAGGACGTTCTTCTCGACATACCTCATTTCTATTTCCGCTTCAGAGTAAGACAAGTCTATCTCATAGCCGTGCAATCCAGCATTCCTTATTCCAGGGACGCTCACCTCATCTGAATAGTAATGGTTTATGGGGTCGTCAAAGCTGCTTATTGAAGCTCCCTGCAAGTATAATGTTGATTTGGGAAAAGTAATTTCAAGGTCATATGTGTCTGGCGGCAGGGATCCCGAATAATGGCCGTAGGAGTCTGTTATCAGGGTGAGCTTTGTGACGTCGTTTTGCATGAATTTCATCTGGACATTAATTGCCTTGTTCTTTTCGTCAACCATTAGGCCTGAAAGGGATACAATGTAGTCTATGGGCTTGCTGTCAGAGTAGTAAGAGCTCTCATAGTCAAGATAGGCGTCCAGCTGGTATCTTCCCGAGGACATGCTGGGTGCTATGAACTTCACATCGAAGAGGTTGTCGTGCTGCGATATAGTGGTTACCTCAGCGTCAATAGAATTTACCTCAATGTCAATGTTGTTCTTGTTCAGACTGATGATATTACCCTTATTCAGGGCCTTTAGTGTGGCAGTTATGTTGTCCCCGGTCTCAATCCAGTTCTTGTCTATTGATTCAATGCTGAATTCAATGCTGCTCCTGACATCAACAGTATCATGGTCTGTCACATTCGTCCTGTCATAAAATGCAATGACTTTTACATCGTAGACATCAGTTGTTGTTGGTGAGTCCAGTTTCAATATCCATCCCCTGTTGCTGTCATAGGCAGGTCCGATTTTCAGGTTTTTCAGTTGGTTGTTTAGTGATACATTGAAGGCCACACCAGAGGATATCTTCGTGCTGTCCTTCTTCACTACAAAGTCAATTTCTATTGTATCTCCGAAATAAGCTGGGTTGGGTTTTATGTTACTTATGTATCCTGTAAGCTCTGAGACTGTAAAGCTTTTCACTATTGTGCTAACATTACTTTCATTGTTTCTGCATGTTATTGTCGCGTCAAACTGTCCAGTCCTGTCAAGGTATTCCCTGTTGACAAGCAAGTTATATTTGCTGCCGGATTTTGTGAAATATAACGTGGGGAGCACAACATCAGGTCCTGTTATTTCAGCATAAACTTCTCCTATTGTCTTGTTTCCATTGTCAAAACAGTTCAGTGAAATAATGGCGTCCTCGCCCAGCCACAAATTATCAGAATGTGTGACAGTTATGTTTTCAATTACAGGCGTTGCCGTCACCAGAGGCATTGC
>CAYQXC010000049.1:0-4373 GCA_964421545.1 uncultured archaeon
TAATACGTAACGTCAAGGCCTTGAGGGGGTCAAGAGGCATGGCGCAAAGGGATGGGGACAAAAACCAAATTAAACAATCCAAGGGGCTCTTTTTGCCCCTATTTTTAGGGGCCCTTGCGCCCCTATTTTTAGGGCCCTTGCGCCCCCCTCTTTTTGGTGGCCCCTGCGCCATTCTTTTTAGGGACCCTTGTGTCCCTATTTTCAGGGGTCCTTGTGCCCTTTTTTGTTTGGATAAATAAAAAATAGAAACGAACAATTAACAAATGAAGGTGTAATCCCTACGGTTCACAAAGGAGGTAACCATGGAACGGTACAAAAATCTCGGAGGTGATTCGGACGTTGTCGCTTTTGAAATCGCAGAAGATTCCATCACTGTGGAGTTCAAGGATGGCTCTATCTATCTCTACACCAACCAGAGCGCAGGGAGTGAAAATATTTCTGAGATGAAGCGTCTCGCCAGGGCAGGACAAGGACTGAATAGCTTCATTAATCGTGTCGTCAAAAAGCTCTATGCAAGTAAGCTTCGGTAGGACTTAAAAGGGGTTGTCAGCGCTCGCTAAACGTAAGGTGTTCATTAACAAATGGTTTAACAATATGTTGAGGTTGACTAGCGGGGATTTGCTATGCTCAAGTGTTCTAGCTGCTTCTTTTTTTAGCTAACGCGGGTATCAAGCCGGAAGGAGTGAATTAACCGTACACAATTACTGAAAATATTGCCAGTCTAAATTAATAGTTTCGTTTTTAAGTGTAGTTTCTGGAAAAGCTACGCCTGATTGATTATTGCAAATAGGATAAGCACCATGATATTTAAGAAAATCTGTGAGGAAAAAACTTTCTAGTTCCAAAACATTGTCAGTACCTAAGGTTTTTAGAAATTCAAGGGAATGATAGGTAAATCTAATATCAAACTTCTTAGCATAGTTTGAGATTGCAAAGTTGCCAGACTGACCTGACTTATGACCGCGAAGTCTGTTGCCTATACTATTCTGTTTAGACTCACTCATACCAATGTAAATGAGTCTTGATGATTGGAACGGATAGGGGATAAAAAGCTCTTGTTGATAGATAAAATAGAGACCTGTTACGCCTTGAACGAGTCTGATAGAAACGTCATCTAAGTGGTGTTCATCAAAAAAACTGATTTTAATTTGACCCAAAGCAATACCTCTAGGAGATGAACTATGAATAAAAAGATCTTAAAGTCAGGAGATGAAGTTGTCAAGGATTTTATTAAAAGCCTTGAGAATGATGCATCCCTGGATAAGGCTGTTGTGGACGCTATCACTTCCCTATATTCTCAGAAAAAACTTACGCCAACACGTCTTCAAAAGATTTTAGATACTAAGAGAAAGTGATAAAAATGATTAGACTTAAGACAATCAAAATCTCTGGTTTTCGTGGAGCCCGTTATCCTCTTGTTATCGACCTCACTAGTTCGGGTAAAAGCATAGCTATATATGGTGAAAATGCGGCAGGGAAAAGTACAATTACAGATGCTGTTGAATGGTTTTTCAAAGACCGAATTGCTCAACTCTGGAGAGAGGATTGTAAAGCAGATTCCCAGAGAAAATTCAATATTGAGGAAAAAGAAGCTACATCTGTCAGCCTTGATTTTACCGTCAAGAATCTTGCTAGTGAAAAAATACTTAAGAAAAGGGGTAATAGTTATATTACCGAAGAAACTAACAAAACAGCTGAATTTAAGACTTATATATCTCATGCAAAGGATGAACGGCTTGATCTAAGAACTGCTTATTTAACTGAATTTATTAAAAAAACAAAAGGGGAAAAGCGAATAGAACTTGCAAACATTATAGGTTATGAGGCGATTGAATCATTCAGAAAAGTTATGCAGTCAACACAAAGTGCTTTAGAGAACGACCCTACATATACTGCTGCAAAAAAGATTCTTGATACTGCCCAAGCCAAACTCTTGCAACTTGCCAGTAAGGTTTTAAGAAACCAGCAAGAGTTGTATACAACAGCAAATGAAATTCTCAAGCCTTTTAAGATAGGGAAGTCAATATCTGATGAAGATTCTTATAAAGAATGCATTCAGGAACTCAAAGGTAAAGTTTCCCAAAGGGAAAAGGCCGAGAAAAAGCTTAAACTTGAAGGCCTCAGATCTCAGTGTGTGAGTCTAATAAAAACCTTGCAGGATGCTGATGGATCGGCCAGCAGCTTTTTTGAACCATATGGAAGGCTGATTGAAAGTAAGGAAAAGATAAAGCTCCTGGATTTAGAACAATTTCTTTCCAAAGGCAAGGAACTTCTTAACAAGGGGTTAGCCGAGCCCAGCAAATGCCCATTTTGCGGAAGTCGAGTTGATCTAGATCATTTGAGGAAAGAAGTAGAAAAGAGAATTATAGAATTAGATACAATAAAAAAGGAATTCCAGTCAACAAAATCCTTGAAAGACCAATGGATTAATGATCTAAGAAATGTTTGGATAAACGGAAAGGAGCTTGAGAAAAAGTGGGTTGGACTCGAGATTAGAGAAGAACTTAAAACTCTGGTCGAGAATATCTTTTCTATAGTTAACTCGCTCGCCAAGGATACGGAAGAAGCTTTTCTGCAATATAAAAAAATTTCTGAAAATAAAGAATGGAAAGAAACAAAAGATAAGCTTGTTGCTGGCCTTGAAGTCAGAGTCAAGAAGGCAGATGACGAGATTAAGACTCTTACGTTTACCAAAGAGGAACAGGCTATATTAGAGGCCATTGAAAAGCTAAACAATTTAAAAACCATATTTGATGATTATCAACAGAATTTTAAGTTACGGGATTCATTTGAGAGACAGATAAAGACTCTTGACAAGATCAAAGAAAATTTTACAAAGGTTCAAAATGCAGCTTTCCAAAATATGCTTGATCTCATGTCTACAGATATCAGCAGATATTACTTATATTTGCATCCACCGCGTGATGAGAAAGTTGACAAAATCAGACTTAGAATCGTTGGAGAGGAAGGAATCGAGTTTGAATATTCCTTCCATGGGAAGCCTACCTATCCCCCAATGAAATATTTAAGCGAGTCTCATCTTAACAGTCTTGGAATCGCTCTCTTTCTGTCATCTGTAAAACTTATCAACAAAAAAAGTAACTTTTTTGTCTTGGATGACGTTGTCACGAGCTTTGACCATGGACATAGGCTTAGGCTTCTCAGACTGCTTCAAGAAGAATTCAAAGACTGGCAAATTATTATTCTTACACATGAGCGTTTCTGGTTTGAGATGATCAGAAGGGAATTAGGTGCGACAGGATGGATTCTTAAAGAGGTAGACTGCACACCAGAAAATGGGATTCAAATTAAAGGAAGTTGGACTGATTACAGAGAATTTATCATGGAGAAAAAATCTAAGGATAAATTGGTTGCTAACGATATTAGGAATCTTCTCGAAAGACTACTCAAAGAAATCTGTCAGAGCCTAGAGGTAAAGATGGCTTTTCGTTACAACGAACATAATGAAGAGCGCATGGTTGGAGAACTCCTATCTGAACTTAGAAGGACTTTGAACGAGAAGAATGAGAGCATAAAGGATAATCCTATTTTTAGTCGCATAGAAACCTCCAATTTTCTCGTAACGACAGGCTCGCACGACAGACCGCAAGACATTAGCAAGGGTGATATAGAAGTAGCTTTAGAAGATATAGATGCATTAGAAAGACTTTTCCTCTGTACACAGTGCAATACACTGGTCTCTAGAAAGAGATTTATGACTGCTGAAAAGAAAATTATATGCAAATGCGGTGAACTAGGCCTGGACTGGAAGGGAGCAGATTAAAGGAACAGGACTAGGTTTTCAGTGGAAAGATCCGGGTCAAGCCTTGACTGAGGACAATTGATCTTAAAGTCGCAGATGTCGCATAAATTATGGGGGTTATAGGGCGATTGGTATAAACCTTGTTAACTGGATAAAAATTTGTAACTGATGAAGGGAGGCAAAGATGGAATTCCTAGCCAATACAAGGTCGATTGCAATGATCTCGTCTTTACCACTTTCTATTATTGGAGGAATAGCGCTCGGCGTCGTAGGGAAATATTTCTACGATTTTGCGGTGATGTACTTTAAGGCGAAAGATAAGGATGCCGTTAGATGGGACATGAAAGGCTTCTTTATTACCGTGGCCCTTTCAGCTTTCATAGGTTTTCTACTATACGGTTTTGTTTTTGAAAAAGTCAGCAAATTGGAAGATTTTTGGCTAATATTCTCGGCATCAGCCCAAGCTGGCTTCTTTTCTCAATCTATTATCGGTGAGCTTAGCAAGAGATACGCGTGATAGTAAGAGAGGGAGGGACGTCCTTAAATAATTCAAGAAAGAAAAAAAGGGGACGGTTCTATTTAATGTAAAGGGCACTATTGAGAAATCAAG
>CAYQXC010000050.1:0-4351 GCA_964421545.1 uncultured archaeon
ACTCCTTGATCTTTTTTCTCAACATTTCCTTTTTACCGAAATATTCCCTCAGGTCCAGAATCTCAACGTCCAACCCTATTTTCTTTAAGTCTTTGATGTTTTCTGTCTCGTTCTTCTTTCTCCTCTTCATGTCACTGTAGCAATCCAGTGAATTTGATATCAGTGCCGTCTTTTTGTTCTTTGGAAGCATCGTTTTTAGTTTCCTGGTCTTCTTCCCCATTTTATACGAAGATAGGTAAAATTTCATAAATTACAATTAGAAAACTGAAGATAAAAAACTTATCAGACGACCTTATTTTCAACAATAACTCTTAGTATTTCTGCAACGCTCCATGCCTGCGAGGTTGTTCCCCCTGGTTCATGAGGAGAATCGCCTGAAAACACTTCTGGCAATGACTTGTACTTGCTTTCCAAGCAAAACCTAACCAAAGGTCCAACTGTTTTCTTAATGTTCTTCTCCTTGCCAACTTTTACCAGAGCATCGCAGTAGGCTCCCATCAGCCACGGCCATGCAGTTCCCTGATGGTATGCAAGGTCCTTCTGCTCCACTGGCAGGGACGTGTCGTAAGTTCCTATATAATATGAGTCTTTGGGTGACAGAGTCCTCAGCCCTCCAGGAGTCAGCAGCTCCTCGGTCACTTTCTTGACCACTGCCTTCTGCTTTACTTTTGAAAGCAGGTCGCTGCAAACAGCGAAAAGCATGTTGGGCCTTATTGCATTTCCATGAGGGTCCCCCTCTATAACGTCATAAAGACATTTCTGTGATTTGTTCCAGAACTTTTTATTGAAAGATTTCTTGACTTGGTCAGCAAGGGAAACATAGTCTTTGTCAAGAATTGAAAGAAATCTCAGGTTGTCATACCAGAGTGCATTGATTTCCACGACCTTGCCGTTCCTGGGCGTTATTGGTTTGCATTTGCCGAAGCAGTCAGCGTCCATCCATGTTGCCTGCTCGGGGCTGATTATCAAGCCATCCTCGTCCATCCTTATTTTTAATTCCCTTCCATACCTCTCATAGGACGTCCCGTGCTTGTACGAGCCCACTATCCTCCTCACAACAGGCAGCATGTCCCTGATGAACTCAACATCGCTCGTGTACTTCAAATATGATTTCAGCGCCTGAAAAAACCACATTGACGCGTCAGCGGAATTATATTCAACATTGTTATTTTGTATTGTATTGGGAATCAGGCCGTTGTTCTCCAGCTTGGCAAACCTTCTGAATATTGACTTGGCCTCGTCGAACCTGCCGTTGACAAGCAATAATCCTGGCAAAGAGATGAAAGTGTCCCTCCCGTATTCGTGCATGAACCAGTCACGACTAGCAGCCCATATCTGTACCTCACCATTGGCATTCTTCACGAACATGTTTGCGGCATTCCTTAGAGTATCAAGAACAGGGTACTTATCCCAAGAGAATTCATCAATCTTTAGTATTGTCTCCTGATTGGCTGCCATAAATAGAATATTGAAGAACCCAGAATAAAATACTTAGCTAAATCTTTATATTGAATCTCCAACAATTTCTACTTTATGAAGACTCCTTTGTTGATAATCAATCTGAAAGAGTATGATCAGGCTCTTGGCCGCAGGCCAATTGACTTTGCAATAACAGCAAGCAAGCTTGCTGAAAAGCATGATGTGACAATTCTCATTGCCCCGCCTGCCCCGCTGATTGACAATATATCTAAAATTGCAATGACAATATCCCAGCATATTGACCCGTACGAGCCTGGGGCGCACACGGGAGCCATGCTGGCAAAGGAAGTGAAGGAACTGGGAGGAGTCGGCTCATTAATCAATCATTCTGAAAAAAGGATCCCGCATGAGGATATCAAGAGATGCGTTGAGTTATGCAGGAAGTATGAATTAACATCTATTGTCTGCGCTAAGGACAATTATGAGGTAATGCAGTTGGCAAAGTTCAAACCAGACTTCATTGCAATCGAGCCGCCAGAATTAATAGGCGGGGATGTCTCTGTATCGACTGCAAGGCCTGACATAATAAGGAAGTCTGTCGAGGAAGTAAAGGAAATCTATCCCAACATAGGAGTATTGTGCGGAGCAGGGGTCAAGACAAAGATGGATGTGTTGAGAGCAATCCAATTCGGGGCCAAGGGAGTTCTGGTTGCGTCTGGGATTGTCAAGTCAGATGACATTGAGAAGTCAATGGAAGAATTAATAAAGGGGATGATATGAAAACCAATCTTAAAAGATTCAAGGGAAAGAAAGCAAGGATGAAAGTCAGAGACGCAACCAAAAATGGAAAAAGCATCTACAAGAACATCAAAGGCTGCGAGGACAAGATAAATGAAATCCTGATAGACCTGCCTTCCAAAAAGTCAGGCTTAAAAAAACTCATGATTACAATGAACATTATTCCTGCAGGCAAGGTCAACAAGCAATTCAAGATGACCAGAGGTCACAAGCACAAGACAGATGAAGTTTATATTTTCCTTAAAGGAAGCGGAGATATTCTGGTTGGCAAGAAAAAATTCAAAGTCAAGAAAGGTGATTTGGTGACAGTTCCTGCTAATTCATGGCACAGGGTTGTTAACAAAGGCAGAAACGATTTTGTATTTCTTTCAATATTTGGAAAGCATGGGAAAAGCCATTTGAAGAAATATTGAAGGGCTATTTAAAACTTTTTCACTTGCCTCCTTGGTGAGGAGGTATTTTGTCATTTCATCAAGAATTATTACTTATGGAAGTATCATTGACCACAGCAGCCTCTAGAAAAAAAACGAACAGGAGGGATGTAAAGAACAATCTAGAAGAAATAATTTTGAGGATGTCAACAAGCGGGCCTGTATACGGTTATAATTTAATTAAGCACATCAAGAAAACTTTTGGTGTTTCATTATGTCAATCCCAAGTTTATCCCTGTTTATGGGACCTAAATGAAAAGGGCTATCTCAGTTCAGATGTAGAGCAACATGATGGAAAAGAAAGAAAGGTTTATCATGCTGTTAGTACTAGGACCGTTGAACGCTTAAAGGAAATAAGGGATGTTAAAAATCAAAACAGAAGAAAAATAAATGATTTGTCTTCGGATATTTTCAATGTTCAATTTTCTTGACGATAGTTTATATCAAAGTTATTTTTCTCCAAATCTTCATTATTTATGCCGCCTACTCATCTAGCCATTAGAAGAGCTATTGGAATAGACTTAAATTTCTAACTAACAAAGTAATATTATGTCAGAAGCAGAAAAAGCTGAGGCAAGAGAGAAACTTAGAGAGATTGTTAGAAAGGGGGATATGAGAACAGGCGGGATTAGCCCTTGTAGAACTCCTACAAAAACTGACATTGATATTACCTCTGAAATACTCCAAAAAATGAATAAAAAGAAGGAAGAAAAGAGACCCACTATAATATATGTTCCAAGAAACACGGGTGGAATAACAACTTGCCGTCAATACGGAACAGGCGGTATTACATCATGCAGACCTGTTTATGGTATTGAAATACCTTCATTTGAAGAAAGTGTTCTAGGAAAATTATTGGAAAATGCGCCAGAAGAAGTCAGAGAGAAAGCAAAAAGAATCACAGGCCCATGAAAACATATAAATTCTTTTAAAATCTACGCTTAATATGGACTATTTGACAATTACTGATATAGCTGATGGAAGAGGTCTTGAAAACTTTGGGGAGACTGTTGATACAACAGGCCTTCAACAGATTGCTATCTATTATGTGAAAACAGCTGGAAAATACTTCCCTCCTAATATTGAAAAGCCTGATTATTACCCTGTCATAGATTCTGAGGCAAATGTGAGAGAAAAGGAACTCTATGCCCACAATCTACAGCTCTTGAACTCCCAGTTAGCAAGATTGAAAGAACCTGATCTCAAGAAATTGGAAGATGCTTTTGCCAAAGACCCACGTCTGGTCATGTCCTTAAATAATTACTGTGACAAGAGATGTTCCCACTGCATATCAGAGGCAACCACCAAAGAAACTCAAGAAATAACTTATGACGACATATTGAAAATAGACCCACGTTATTTTGATATATTCAAGAAAATAGACTTTGGAAGGAAAGGAGACCCGCTTTTATGGGATTCAGATGGTCATGACATCAGCGATATAATAGGTCATTTTTCTATTCTTGGTTTAGAGGAGGCTACTATTGCTGCAGGTGTTTTCAAAAATAGACAAAGATGGTATGAAAGGGTTACAAGAAATTTGGAAGATATTCATTCAGAACATAAGGATTTGAACATAGAAACAATGTTGACATATCATCACTACTTTCCAGACATGAGTCCTCAAGACATTGCTACTGTTTTCAACAAAACCATTTATGGATGTTCCAGATTTTCAGATAAAATAATAGTATCTATAATAG
>CAYQXC010000051.1:0-2813 GCA_964421545.1 uncultured archaeon
TCTACACATCCACAATCCGGGTCCTGTGATACGCTACATGAGGCATCAGAACAAACACCATTACAAGTGCCGTCACAAGTTGGTGGAGGTGCTTCACAATTTCCAATAGCAGCATTACAAGTCCAACCAGGGTAACATGGACTCCAGCCACAGTTGCTGTTGCAGAACTGATCTGGATCAGGAACAACATTACAATCAGGAGGCTGACAAACAACACTTGAAGAATCTTTACAACTACCAGCAGCACCACCAGTACACCAAGTACAACTAGGGTCAGCATCACATGCTGACTGGGTGCTGTAACTGTCACAATCAACAACGCATGAACAGTCAGTAAGGTCACAACTATTGCTTGCACAGTCGTCATCGCTGTCACACTCTGCTCCGCATTGATTTTTTATACAGTTACAATTCCAAGGGTCATCAACACACTGGCAATATCCATTACAATAACCCCACATATCCCTGGTGCAGTATTTTGTGCTTGCGTCACATCTTCCAATTGATTGCTGACAATTGCCATTATTTTGGGTATTTGGTCCTTCACACTCCTCTCCAGGAGGTTCAAGAACATAATTGCCACAGACACCTTCACAATCGTTATCATTACTAGAATCACAGCCTATTCCACAACAATTGTTGCCATCATAGCAACCGCAGTCCGGATCCTGTGCTACAGTGCATCCTGAAGGACAATTATCATTGCACCCATCTGGTGCACATCCTCCACCGCATCTAGGGTCATCACTATAATCGTTATATCTACAAACACCCAAAATGCAATAATAATCCCTATAAGTGGTACTGGTACCTACACAACCGTCTTGATTATCACAATCGATATATTCTGTCCATGGCTCCCAGCAGCCAGCAACATGGTCACAAACAGTATCTTCAATTACATTTCCAGCGGCACATCTTGCTTTATATCCTACACCGCTACATTCACCATTGTCGCAAGTACAAGTACAATCTGCCAAACAGTTACCATATGGACAGTCGTCATTGCTGTCACACTCTGCCCCACACCGCCCTACAACACAAGTGCATCCTCCTGATGGAACATAACAGCCACCTTGGCTTGCTGAACATTGCTCGTCACAGTAAGTCTTGCTCCAAGATGGGTCTGTGCTGCAATGATCTTGACATCCAACAGTTGACCCACCAGTACATGTCCAACCACCATATACACAACTTTCAGTTTCACCATAATGCCATACATCACCAATACAATATCCATTACATGAAGGTTTATTAGGATCGCCTACACAATAGTGGCATGAAAAAACTGAACAGTCACCTATTTCACCATAATAACATGTATTGCCACAAACTCCTACACTAGGACAATCATCAACAAATGGAAGGTTAATAACACAAGAACCACATGAATATCCTACTGTACCAAGACTGGGACAAATAACAGTAGTTTCAGCACTAACTAAAACAGCAGAAAATAAAAATAATAATACTATTACCATCGACAAAAAAATATTTTTTTTCACCATTTTCCAAAACTCACCTTATTGTTTTCAATTTTTCTTGCTCCAAGATCTTCACATACTATTAAACTATCATCAATATTTTTACACTCTTGTTTCCCCATTTTCATTGCTATGTTTCTTACTTCAGTTTCTATGTTCAAATTAACTGGGAAAGAAAAGACAATATAGGTACTTGTTTCATGTACCACAACAACATCTATATCGTTTTCACAAAAACACCCGTTTTCATCACATTCACAATTTATTGCATCAATAACTCCGTAAGAATATAGATTTAAAATATCTTTTTGGTTGTAGTCTCCAACCAAAAACAAACCATTTGGGTTCATCATTAATCTACCTCCACTTCTTCTGACTATAATATACCTATAGCATAAATCTAACTTTCCACAAATAAAACATATAGCATTATTAACATCATTATTTTCTGTATAGTAATATTCTTCAGGTCGGCAATTTAAAAGATTTAGATGCGAATTCACAAAATCTTCCATATATGGTGTGAATAAAGAATAGAGTTCTGATATATTTGAAAGTGTTCCAGTTTTTGCTTCAAAAAATTGTTTATCGATTTTATTAGAGATAACGGTTTTATTAGAGAATGTAAAAGCAAGAACAATTCCAATTAATAACACAAAAAGAATCAAAACCATTATTTTTTTCATAAACTAAATATTAATTATCTGCCTAATTAATCTTTCTATGGTTTCACATGGACAGGTCCTTCAACTAGATTTGGCAATGCTTTCCAATCAGTCGTAAGAGCGCCATAAGTTAATATACCAGCAAGTAGTGCAATTTTAGCTGTACGTTCTGGATTATTTTTGGCAGATTGATATATCTTTCTAGGTAAATTTCTAATACCTTCTTCACGTACCTCTTTTACAAATTGATTTAAATCACTAACACCCTGTTTAAAACCCTCAACATTACTTTCATATACTACTACCATTTTTACCACCAATTCTGATAATAATTTCTAATAAAAGTTTAAATATTCAAGAAATTTTTGTTTATATTGTGTACTCTAAGAACCGAGTTAATACATTTTTACTCTTAAAAATAACATTGTCCTCTGTTCTTGGCTACCTTTATCATCTTCTTCTGTATCTTAAGTATGGAATAATAATAGAATTTTGAGACTAATATATTTAAAAATCATTTTTCCTGTGACTTGTATCCAACCAATTTTGAAACACCCTTTCCTATTAGCTCAACAGGCAATTTACTATAAAAATTATGAGGCGGTATACTTCTATAATAACTTGCAATATCCATTCCAAGTTTTACACCATTAGCAATGACAAA